>DATMRM010000053.1:0-3805 GCA_035566155.1 Steroidobacteraceae bacterium
CGCGCGTGATCTGCGCACGATTGAGCGTCAGGCGATATTCCGGGTGCAGCGTCTCGGGCATTCGCAGCAGCACCCACAGGAAGACGATCAGGGCGTAGGCGCCGAACAGCAGAAAGATCGAGCGCCACGGCGCAACCGCCAGCACCAGCTGCCCCAGCGTAGGCGCGATCACCGGGATCATCAGGAACAGGATCATCGTCAGCGACATGACGCGCGCCAGCTGCCGGCCTGAGAACTGATCGCGGACCGCGGAGCGCGCCACGACCACGCTGGCGGCAGCCATGCCGTGCACCAGCCGCAACAGCAGCAGCGCGACGAAACTGGTGGCCAGTCCCGACAGCACCGCCGCGATCACGTACACCGTCAGGCCGGTGAGCAGAATCGGGCGGCGGCCGTAGCGATCGGACAGCAGTCCCCAGAACAGCTGGCCGATCCCCATTCCGGTCACATAGGCCGTGACGATCAGCTGGGTATGGTTCGGATTCGCGACATGCAGTGTGGCGCCGATCTGGGGCAGGGCCGGCAGCATCGCATCGATGGCGATGGCCTGGGTGGCCATCAGCATCCCCACCAGTGCGACGAACTCTTTGAAACCTACTTTGGAATCAGGGAGCGCGGCGCTACCCATGAGCGCACTCCTGTGGATGCACGTCAGCGGGGGATCAGCGCTCGATCCTACCCGAAACGGCACTCGGGTTGTGACGCTCGCTGCGGATGACTCTAGTTGTGACCGAGGGCGTCGCGCAGCGCCGCCAGCTCCTCACCCGACTCGACCAGCAGCGACTGGCAGATCTCGGCATCGAGCCCGAGGCGTATCACGGCCTTGCGACCCACCAGCAGTGCCGGCACGCTGTCCGGATCGTCCTTGCAGGCTGAGAGCATATCGGCGACGTCCAGCACGTCGGCCAGCGCGCCCGCGACGCCGCGCAGCTCGCGCGACTGATCCTCGAAGCTATGCACCGCGATGACGATCTCCTCGGCCATGTACCAGCCCTCCAGCAGAGCCTTGGCGATATTGCCGTGCCAGTCGTGCACGATGCGCTGATACATTTCCTGCTCGCCGAACAGCGCCGGATGCTTCGTCGAGTGCGTCAGGATGTAGAGCTTGCCGACACCGTGTACCAGGCCGGTGAGCATCGCGGTATCGGGGCTCGCCTTGTCCGTGCGTCGGGCCACCACGAAGGCCAGCGCTGCGACCAGCACGCTCTGCTGCCACAGCGCGCTCAGATGCCGCTCGATGCCCTTGAACTGTTTGGCACGCTGAATCTGTGCCATCGCGAAGCCGATCGCCGCCGAGCGCAGCGAATCGAAGCCCAAGCGCGTCACCGCCGTGCGCAGATCCGAGACCGACTTGCCGCCCGGATTGAGTGCCGCGGCGTTGGCCATCGACAGCACGCGGGTCGCGAGCATCGGCTCGGCGCCCAGCACGCGGACCACACGCGCAGAATCCGAATCATCCTGCGACAGGACCTTCTGCACCTGTGCCGCGACCTCGGGAAAGCTCGGCAGCTCGATGTCACCGGTCGTCAGCTCGGTTGCCAGCTCGCGCACGAATTCAAACGCGTCGGTGCTGGCCTCACGCTGCACAGGCGCGCTCATTCGTTAGAACTCACTCCAGTCGTTGCTCGAGGCGGTGCTCGCCGTGCGCAGCTTCGCGCTCGCCGATGTCGACGCCGCCGGCGCCGGTGCCGGTGGGGGTACAAGCGGTGTGACCCCCACCCACGGACGCGCCGAACTGCGGCGTTCCGGCCGCTCGCCGCCACCAGCCGCCGCCGGCTTGTCGGCCGCTGGCGCAGTGCTGTGCGCGGCCGCGGCCGCCGCACTGGCAAATACCGCACTGGGCCGTGCCGCTGCCGGAATCTGCGGGGCAGGCCTGCCCGGCTTGACGCTCACCTTGTAGGCATCGGCCTCCGCGGTGCGCGCCGGCAGCGCATTGCCTTCGCGCAGCTTGAAGAACGACGTCAGCTCGGACAGCCGTGTGGCCTGATCATTCATCGAGGCCGCCGCCGCGTTGGCCTCTTCGACCATTGCCGCATTCTGCTGTGTGCTCTCATCCATCTGCATCACGGCGCGACTGATCTCATCCGCGCTCGCCGCCTGCTCCTGACTGGCGTTGGAAATCTCGCCGACCACGTCGCTGACTTTCTTGACCGATGCGACGATCTCATGCAAATGGCGGCCGGACTCGCTCACCAGGCGGCTGCCCTCTCCGACCTTGCCCACGCTGTCGTGGATGAGATCCTTGATCTCCTTGGCCGCCGAGGCGCTGCGCTGTGCGAGGCTGCGCACCTCGCTGGCGACCACGGCGAAGCCGCGGCCCTGATCGCCGGCGCGCGCTGCTTCGACCGCTGCGTTCAGCGCCAGCAGGTTGGTCTGGAATGCGATCTCATCGATCACCGAAATGATGTCGGATATGCGTTTGCTGGCGATGTCGATCGCACCCATCGCGGAGACCGCCTGTTCGACCACCTGACCGCCGTGCTCGGCCTGGTCACGCGCGGCCTGCGCCAGCTTGTTGGCGAGCTTGGCGTTGTCGGCGTTCTGCTTGACGGTCGTGGTCATTTCCTCGATCGAGGAGGCGGTCTCCTCCAGGTTCGCCGCCTGCTGCTCGGTGCGCGAGGACAAGTCGGAGGTTCCTGCCTTGATCTGCCGGGCCGCGGTTGCCACGGTGATGGCACTTTCCTTCACACCGCTCAATACCCCGCTGAGCTTGCTCTGCATCTGCTTCAGCGCAAGCATGATGCGGGCAACCTCATCGTTGCCGTAGACGTAGATCTCGCGCGCGTAGTTGCCTTCCGCCAGGCGCGACACCACCGTGACCGCAGCGAGCATGCCCCCGACCGTGGTCCAGGCCACCGTGCCCATGAAGCCGATGCCGACCGTCAGCGCCAGCCCTACCAGCAGGATCATACGGGTGCGCGAACCCCTGAGCTTGGAGAGCGTATCGCTCAGGCGTGCCTGTGAAGTCGCCTGCATCGAGCTGTGAAAGCTGCTGATCGCGGAGGTGAGCTGCGCGGCATTGAAGATCACATCATCCAGCGGATCGCTGATCGAGCCGCTGATGACATTCTGCTTGACGTATTTGCGGAACGCCTCGAAGGCACTCTTGACCTGCCCGATCGATTCCTCGGCGCGCGAGCGCATCACTTCACCGGCCTGGCCGCCTTCGGCCGCATGGCGAATGTCGGCCGCGATGTCATCCAGGGCACCCTGCGCGAGCACTTCCGAACGCGTGATCTGCTCGATATCCGCGAGCGTGGCCTTGCCGGCGGCCCCGACCGCGGCGGCGTGCGAGCGCATCTCGGTGACATAGCTTTCGTAGTTCGGAATCTGACGCACCGTGGCATCAATCATGAAGAACGTCACCGGATCACCATCCAGCACCAGGCCCGAGGTGGTCGCGATGTAGTCGCGATAGTCCAGGATCTCGCGGCGCAGTTCCGAATGCAGCCTGACCACCTCGGCCACCGAGGACGGCTTGCCCGCCGTGATCGCGTTCCAGGCGACCTTGATCTCGCTCCAGCGGCGTGCGTCCTCGCCTGCCGGCGCGCCGTAGTCCTCGGTGACGGAATCCTGCGCCGCCACGGCCTTGCCGACGTCGGCGGTCGCGGCCTGCAGCTTCTCGACGGCGCCCTCGCCCGCCACGCTCGCCGCGCTCCAGATCTCGTGCATGCCGACCGGCAGCAGCATCGCTTCCAGATTCTGATAGCGGTGCAGACCTGCCAAATCCCGCGCCGAAACGTTGATGTTCTTCTGCTTGTCGCTCAGTGCCAGCACCGTGAGAAACAGCAACGGCACCATCGCC
>DATMRM010000054.1:0-2854 GCA_035566155.1 Steroidobacteraceae bacterium
CGCTATAGCGCAATAAACACGCCGTGAGCAGCACACCGGCGAGCGCGAACCAGGACAGCAAGGTTACGCCGCCCCAGCGCTCGCGCACCAGACTCAGGAACAAGGGCGACATGTCGTTGCTGTTGACCCAACGGCCGTGCGAGATCAGATAAGTCGCGCCGCGATAGATCGCGAGCGTCCCCAACGTAACCACGATCGGCGGAATCTGCAACTGCCAGACCAGCAGCCCGTTGACGGCACCGAGGGCCGCGCCGAGCAGCGCCGCGATCAGCACGAGCCACGGCAGCGCCACCCCAGGCATTGCCTGATTGATTAGCGCCACACACATGCCGGTCAGTGCCACACTGGCCGCGACCGACAGATCAATCGCGCGCGTCAGCATCACCAGCATCTGGCCGAGCGCCAGCAGGATCAGAATCGATGTATCGTCGAAGCTGTCGCGCAGCCCCGCCGCGCTCGCAAACTGCTGGTAGCGCGCCGCGACGGCCACGAACAGTACCACGGTCAGAAGCGCGAGCCCCGCGTTGTGCCGCGAGCGGCCAAGCCACATCCAACGGCGCGTCGCTTTCATGCCGCGCTCGCCATTTGCAGTACCGCGGCCGCATCGGCCTCGCTGCGATCAAGCATGCCGGCCATGCGTCCTCGCCGCATCACCAGCACTCGGTCCGACAGACCGAGCACCTCGGGCAATTCCGACGACACCAAGATGATCGCCATGCCCTGCTGCACCCATTCGCCCATCAGGGCGTGCACGGCAGCCTTTGAGCCCACGTCGATGCCCTTGGTTGGTTCATCCAGGATCAGCACCCGTGGCGCGGTCAGCAACCATTTCGCCAGCACCACCTTCTGTTGATTGCCGCCCGAGAGCTCACTCAAGGGCTGCTGAAGACTCGCGTACTTCACCTGCAGTCGCTGCGCCCACTCACCGGCTGTGCGTGTCAGGCGCTCGCCATCGACCCACCCATGGCGGGCAAACTGGGCGAGCGAGGCCAGCGTGATGTTGTCGCTGATCGACAGTGACGGGATGGCGCCCTGGTGCTGCCGGTCCTCGGGTACATAGGCGATGCGCTGTGCGATCGCGTCGGCCGGATGCCGGGGCCGGATCTGGGTGCGATCGAGCTCGATGCGGCCCGATTCGGCGCGCGTCAGCCCAAACACGCTCTGCATCAGTTCGCTACGTCCGGCGCCAACAAGCCCATAGACACCCAGGATCTCGCCGCGGCGCACGCCGAAACTGACATCGGCAAATTCCCCGGCGCGTGACAGATCGCACACGCGCAATACCTCCTCGCCGAGCGCGACGCGTCGCTTTGGGTAGAGCCGCTCGATCACGCGGCCGACCATGCACTGAATCAGTGTGTCGATGCTCGTGCCTGGCATCGCCCCCTCGGCTACACGTCTGCCATCGCGAAACACGACGTAGCGATCCGCGATCGCCAACAGATCCTCCAACCTGTGGCTGATGAATAGCAACGCTCGCCCCTCATCGCGCAGCCCGGCCGCGATTCGCAGTAGCAGCTGCGCCTCATGATGCGACAGCGCTGCGGTGGGCTCATCCATGATCACGAGGCGCGCATCGTGGCTGAGCGCGCGGGCGATCTGCACCAGATACTTCTGCGCCACGGACAGCTCGCGCAATCTCAAGCCCGGGTCAAGCGGGCAGTCCAATCGCTCCATCAGCCGCGCGGCATCGCGCCGCATGCACGCCCAGTTGATCAGACCCCAGCGCCGCGGGCGCGCAGTCACGAAGATGTTCTCGGCAACCGACAGCTCATCGAACACCACCGCTTCCTGGTGAATCACACTGATACCAAGCCGCTGCGCGTGCGCTGGGGAGCGGATGCGCACGCTCTTGCCGCAGACCGTGATGCGCCCGCCATCGGGTTGGTGGATGCCGGTGAGGATTTTGACCAGCGTGGATTTGCCGGCGCCGTTTTCACCGACCAAGGCGGTGATCGAACCCGCGTAAAGCGCGATATCGACCGACTCGAGCGCGCGCGTACCGCCGAAGGACTTGCTGATGCTGGACAGTTGCACCAGGGGGGCCTTCGCCGATGCCTCGTTGCTGGTCAAAAGACCTTCGCAAAGTCCATGACATTGGATTGGTCATAGACAAACGGCTTGCCCATCGGGCCAATGCCGTTGCTGTCGAAGTGCACTACCCCGAGGCGGCCGATGGCGATCGTGGCGCCTGGCCCCGCGGGCGTGCCGCGCACGATGTGGACGGCGAGCTGCACAGCAGCGTAGCCGAGATCGATCGGATTCCAGATCGCAAAGCTCTTGACAGAGCCGGCCGTCACGTGGCCCGCCAGCTCGGAAGGCAGGCCGAGCCCCGTGACCAGCACCTTGCCTGCCACGCCCTCGTCCTCTAGCGCCTTCGCCGCCGCGACGATCCCGACCGAGGTCGGCGCGATGATGACTTTGAGATCCGGATAACGCTTAAGCAGTGCGACCGCCTCGCGATAGGACTTATCGGCCAAATCATCGCCATAGACGGTGGCGACGAGTGCAAGCTGCGGGTATTGCGGCAGCGCCGCCTTCATCGCGTCGATCCAGGCGTTCTGATTGGTCGAGGTCGGTGTTGCCGACAGAATCGCGATCTGGGCGTGGCCCGAGGGCGCTGCAGCAGCGGCCAGCTGCACGCAGGTCTGCCCGATCAGCACATCCGATGAAGGCGCGAGATGCACCAGGCGACCGCCGCTTGCGACCGCCGAATCGAAGGAAATCACCTTGATGCCGCGGTTCAGTGCCTTCTTGAGCGTTGGCACCAGCGCGTCCGGATCATTGGCAGAAACGGCGATCGCATCCACGTGCTGTGCAATGAGTGCGTTGAGCACGTCGATCTGGCCTTCGG
>DATMRM010000055.1:0-7246 GCA_035566155.1 Steroidobacteraceae bacterium
GCGGTGGCAACTCGTTCAGTGCCCGCTCCAACGCCTGCATCATTTCGTCGCCTTCCAGCTGGCTGGGGGGCAACGGCGCATGGTCGACCGCCTGAGCGATCGGATCGATCTCTTCCTCGTCGTCATCGGAGCGCCAGGGCATCAGCGCCATGACGCGGTTGCGTACGCTACGGCGACGCTGAACGTCGCGGATGCGATTTTGCAGAATCCGGTAGAAAAGCGGCTTCCATTCCTCCGCGGGACGGCTAGCGTACCGAGTGCTCAGTTGCAGCATGGCGTCCTGCACGACGTCGAGTGCATCGGCCTCGTGGCTCAACGCTATTTGTGCAATCCTGAAGGCCCTGCGCTCGATACCCAGCAGAAACGCGTCGAGCGCCCGTGCGCCATCATGGGTCGTTTCACGCAAATGGACCTTCCCATGTGGGACGAGATCATCCGTTCGGGAAGCAAGGGTAGCAAACGCGGACATATTGCAAAAATCTATCCTGGCTGAATCCTCTCTACGCGTGCTCAACGGAGCAGAAACATCTTTGGTTGACAACCGTTAATAAATGCATTGGTTCGGAAAATCATCCACTTAACTGCTCGGACGCGCTGCTTGGCCAATGCTGTGAGACAGGTCCGGTGCGCCGGGCCGCGGGGGGCGCACATGTGGCTGATAATGATGCGAATTTCGAGTTAATCGACTTTTAACCAATCTGTCATGAACTTATTGAATCGCCAGCAATTGTAGTGTCGGGCCGGATGCTATCCACAGAGTTATCCACAGGAATCGATGACCCCGGGACGACGGTGGAAGGCGTCCTTCGGGTCGCTGTCAATGCCCCGATGCGCAGCCCGTTCGAGTACCTGGCGCCTCCCGGTGTGGCGGTAGCCGATGTGCTCCCGGGAGTCCGGGTGCGCATACCCTTAGGGCGCCGCAGCACGATCGGTGTGGTGGTGGATCACTCTCCCAGGCCCTCGATCGGTGCAGTCGCCCTCAAGGCAGTGCAGGAGTTGCTCGATCCCAGTCCCCTGCTCGACGGCGCTCTGCTGCAGCTGCTTCGCTGGACGGCACAGTACTACCATCACCCGTTAGGCGAGGTCATTGCTGCCGCCCTGCCGAAATCCCTCAAGCTCGGAGCCCCGGCGGTCGGCCAGGTCACGCTCTGGCGTTTGACCGGCCCCGGGCATGATGCCCTGGCGGCCGGCAGCGCCGCGCGAGCGCGCAGTCAGCTGAGCCTGATGACCCTGCTCGCCCGCTACCCCGGCGGCCTGCCCGCCGCTGACCTGGCAGCGCAACTGCCGAAGTGGCGAAGCGCCGCGCTTGCTTTGCGCAAACGTGGCTGGATCGATTCGCGCGAGGTCGCAGCCAGTGCGACAGACCTCCCCTTGGAGGGGCTACCCCGTGACGTGTTGCCCAAGAGCCCGGAGCTCTCGGCCGAGCAGAGCCACGCCGTGGCACAGATCGACGCGGGTAGCGGCCGCTACGAGACGTTTGTCGTGCAGGGAGCCACGGGCAGCGGCAAGACCGAGGTCTACCTGCAGTGCGCGTCGCGTGTGCTCGCGCGCGGGGGCTCGGTGCTGGTGCTGGTACCGGAAATCGGATTGACACCGCAGCTCGTGCAGCGATTTAGCGAGCGGCTCAGTACCCGGATCGCCGTCATGCATTCGGCCTTGGGCGACGCTGAGCGTCTGGCTGCCTGGCGCGCTGCCCGTGACGGCAGTGCACGCATCGTATTAGGAACCCGATCGGCCGTGTTCGCCCCGCTTCCCGGCCTGCAGCTGATTGTGGTCGACGAAGAACACGACAGCTCGTACAAGCAGTACGACGGCGGCTGCCGCTATTCAGCGCGCGATCTTGCGGTGGTGCGCGCGCACCAGAGCGGTATTCCCATCGTGCTCGGCTCTGCCACACCGGCATTCGAGACCCTGCACAACTCAACACGCGGACGCTACCGCACGCTGTTGCTGCCGCGACGGGCCGACCAGGCACCACCACCGCATCTTGCTCTGGTGGACCTGCGCGCACACGCGATGCGCCAGGGGTTGGCCACTCCGGTAACTGACGCCATTCGACGGCATCTGGCGCAGCGCGGACAGGTACTGGTGTTCATCAATCGCCGCGGCTACGCCCCCACCCTGCTGTGCACCTCCTGCGGCTGGATCGCGCCCTGTCCGGACTGCGATGCGCGTCTGACCGTTCACAACACGCAACAACAACTGCGCTGTCATCACTGCGGACACGCTGAAACCCTGCCCGAGCGCTGCACGCGTTGCGGCTTCACTGTCAAGCCGGTGGGTCAGGGAACCGAGCGCGTCGAGCAGACGCTGCGTGAGCTGTTCCCGGCGGAAGGCCTGATGCGCCTCGACCGCGACAGTGCCAGCAGCGCGCGCGAGCTGGAAGCGATCATGCAAAGCGTTCATAGCGGGCAGACGCGCATCCTGGTCGGCACGCAGATGATCACGAAAGGCCATCACTTTCCGGACGTCTCGCTGGTGGTCGTATTGAAT
This sequence comes from Steroidobacteraceae bacterium, assembly GCA_035566155.1. Taxonomy (GTDB): domain Bacteria; phylum Pseudomonadota; class Gammaproteobacteria; order Steroidobacterales; family Steroidobacteraceae; genus FEN-1191. The sequence goes on from DATMRM010000055.1 coordinate 2,494, forward strand.
GCCGATCAGGGCCTGTTCAGCACTGACTACCGGGCGGCCGAACGACTTGCGCAGACGATCGTGCAGGTCGCAGGCCGCGCGGGGCGCGAGAAACTGCGTGGTGAAGTACTGCTGCAGACCGAATATCCCGATCATCCATTGCTGCAGAGCCTGCTCAGCGGAGGCTATGAAGCATTCGCCGCGACGGCGCTGGCCGAGCGCGAGGCTGCGCGCTGGCCGCCGTTCGGCAGACTTGCGTTGTTGCGCGCCTCGAGCGACACCAGCCAGGGCGCGCTCGAGTTCCTGAGTGCGGCGCGTGCCCTGGCGCCGGACTCACCGCAAGCGCTGGTACGGGTGCTGGGACCGGTACCGGCAACCATGGCGCGACGCGCCGGACGCTACTATGCGCAACTGCTGATCGAGTCGGCCGAGCGAGCGCCGTTGCATCACTTCATCGAGGAGTGGTTGCCGCAGATCGAGCGTCTGGGCCGGAGCCGGCGCGTGCGCTACGTCCTCGACATCGATCCGATCGACATTCAATGACCGCGGGTTGCCGCTGCAAGGTAGACTCGCGGCCCGCGGGCAACGGGAAGGAAGCAAGGAATTGAAGCGTGAACTGGAGCGCCTGATCGCCGAAGCGCTGAAGCGCCTGAGCGGCACGCTGTTACCGGAAGGGGTCGATCCAGCCGCCGTCAATGTCGACCGATCACGCGATGCCGGACATGGCGACTTCGCCAGCAATGTCGCGCTTCGGCTGGCGAAGCAGGCGCGCCAATCACCGCGACAACTGGCCGAAGCCATCGTTGCAGCGATGCCCGCCAGTGCTTTGCTGGCGCGCGCCGAAGTTGCCGGAGCCGGCTTCATCAACTTCTACCTTGCGCCGAGCGCACAGAACGCGGCGCTGAGGCAGGTGTTCGAGCAGGCCGATCGCTTCGGGCAAAGCGAGCTCGCCGGCGGCGAATCCCTGATCATCGAATTCGTCTCCGCCAATCCGACCGGACCATTGCACGTCGGCCACGGTCGCCAGGCCGCTTATGGCGCCACGCTCGCCAATCTGCTCAGTGCGATCGGGCATCGCGTGCACCGTGAGTTCTACATCAACGACGGCGGCCGGCAGATGGACATCCTGACGGTGAGCACCTGGCTGCGCTATCTGGAAGCTTGCGGCGAGAGCGTGCCGTTTCCCTCCAACGGTTATCGCGGCGACTATGTGCGCGACCTTGCCAGCGAGCTCTACCAACGATGCGGCCGTGAGCTGCAACGCTCCGCGGCCGAGGTGATGGCCGCTCTGCCGCCGGACGCTCCGGCAGGCGACCAGGAACAGCACATCGATGCGCTGATCGCACGCATGACCCTCCTGATCGGAGATACACGGCGCGGCGACGTGTATGACATGGCGCTGTCACTGATGCTGGCGGGCATGCGCCAGGATCTTGCGGACTTCGGGGTTGAATTCGATAGCTGGGCTTCCGAACGCGCCCTGGCGCGCAACGGTGCGGTCGAGCATGCGATCGAGACGCTGCAGGCAAAAGGGGCGCTGTATTCGAAGGATGGCGCCGTGTGGTTCCGGGCGACGCAGTACGGCGATGATGAAGACCGCGTGCTGATTCGATCCAATGGGGTCAAGACCTATTTTGCCCCTGACATCGCGTATCACCTGCAGAAATGCGAGCGCGGATTCAAGCGCCTGGTCGATGTGCTCGGAGCAGACCATCACGGCTACGTGGCACGGGTGCGCGGTGCACTGTGGGCAATGGGGCAGGACGGCGACGCGCTCGAAGCCTGCCTGATTCAGTTCGTCAGCCTGTTTCGCGGTGGCGAGAAGATCGCGATGGGCAAGCGCGAAGGGCAGTTCGTCACCTTGCGCCAGCTGCGCGCGGAAGTCGGCAGCGACGCCTGTCGGCTGTTCTATCTGATGCGCAGCCATGATCAGCACCTGGATTTCGACCTGGAGCTGGCCAAGTCGCGCACCAACGAGAATCCGGTCTACTACATTCAGTATGCGCACGCGCGCGTTGCAAGCGTGCTGCGGCAGCTCGCTGCGCGTGAGCTGCAGTACGATCCGTCCATGGCGTTCGAGAACCTTCAGCGCCTGGACAGCGCGCCTGAACAGGCGACGCTGCGCGAACTGGCGCGCTTTCCGGAAATCATCCTGCAGGCGGCGCGCGCACGCGCGCCGCACACATTGGTGCACTATCTGCGAGATCTCGCGACCGCGTTTCACACCTGGTACAACGCGGCGACTTTCATCGTCGAGGAAGCGCCGCTGCGCAATGCGCGACTGGCACTGGCGCTCGGGGTGCGCCAGGTGATTCGCAACGGACTGACGCTGCTCGGCGTATCTGCGCCGGATAGCATGTGAGCGGCCGACGTCTTACCGGGCGCGACTACAAGCGCACGCGACACTCCGGCTTGGCGCTGAATCTGTCTCGCTTGCGCGACCACGCGATTGGATTTGGCGCGGGTCTGTGCGTGGCCGGCTTGATCTATGTTGCGACCCATCGGGCCGGCGAGCCGCCCGCACAGAGCCCCCGGCCCACTCCACGCAACACCGCCCGTATGGAGGGTGCCGGCGGCGATCCCAACCCGGCGGATGCCTCGCTGAACACGCTGCCGCCGAACGCGGAAGGGAAATACGATTTTTACCAGATGCTGCCGAAGTTCGAGGTGGTCGTGCCGGAGAAGGAACGCGGCACGCGCGTTGCGCCGACGGCGCAAATCGATCGGCCCGGTATCTACTTCCTGCAAGTCGGATCCTATCGCGACGCGGACGTCGCCGAGCGCGTCCACACACAGCTCACCCGACTTGGCATCGACTCCACGGTGCAGCGCGTGGCCGTAGACAGCGATGTGTGGCATCGAGTGCGCGTTGGCCCCATCAAGGACCTGCCCCGGCTCAATCGCATTCGCGAGCAGCTGCGGGCAAGCGATCTGGATTCGCTGGTCATTCGCGTCGATGAGTGATGCCTCGGTGCTTGCCGGCAGGCTCTGCGGCCGCGCAACCGGCCTGTGTCTATACGGCTTTGCGCCGCCCAGACTGGCGACGGCCGAGCACGAGCTGCGCGAGATCGCCGCTCACCAGGCGGAGCGAATCCGGCTGCTTGGTGCGGACGGTGTCATCGTGTACGACATTCAGGATGAATCGGACCGCACAGCCGTGCCCCGACCTTTTCCATTTCTGCCGACCGTTGATCCGACGGACTACGCGCTCGAGCAGCTGAAGACACTGGAGGTCGCCAAGATCGTCTATCGCAGTGTCAGTCGCGATAGCACCGAATCGTTCGCGCGCTGGCTTACCCGTATCAGCCACCGGCAGCAAGCGATGCTCGCCGTACTCGTGGGAGCACCCAGTCGCCGCTCGCAACCCGCACTGACGCTTTCAGAGGCCTATGCGCTCAGGGCGCAACACGCGCCGAGTCTCATCGTGGGCGGCGTCGCCATCTCAGAGCGGCACGCGCGTAGTGTGAATGAGCATCAGCGCATGCTCGACAAGACTCAAAACGGCTGCCGCTTTTTCATCACGCAAGCGGTCTATGACGTCACCTCGGCGAAGTCACTGCTGTCCGATTACGCCATCGCTGCGCAGCGCCTCGGACAGCCGCCGCTACCGGTCATCTTTACCTTCTCGCCGTGCGGATCGGTGAAGACGCTGGCCTTCATGCAGTGGCTGGGCATTTCGTTTCCGCGCTGGCTCGAGAACGAATTGCGTTTCAGCAGCGACCCGCTCGGCAAATCCGTCACGCTGTGTGAACGAATCTTCGCGGAGCTGTGGGAGTACGCGAATGACAAGGCGTTGCCGATCGGCGTGAACGTGGAGAGCGTGTCGGTCCGCAAAGTCGAGATCGAAGCCTCGCTGGAACTGTTTCGGCGATTGCGGAGCCGGATCGGCGCCTCAGCGCCGCTTTGACGCTCTCACCCGCGATCGCGGCCTGGTACTCCCGGGCGGGCTGAAATGCCCCACTGATCAATATGTTGTGCGCTCTGCGGCGCAGCAGGTGTCGTTTTGTTGACGACCGGGCCTGAGACTGGTACCTTGTCTGATAAAGGTAGCTTACAAATACATGAACGACGAGCAGAAATTCAGTTCCATCCGCAAAGGCCTGCTGGAGTTTCTGGTGCTCACGATCATCAGTGCAAGGACTGTCTACGTCGCCGACATTCTCAAGCGTCTCGCGGCGACGGATTTCGCGACCCAGGAGGGGACGCTCTATCCGCTGCTCAGCAAGCTGCGCCGGGAGGGACTGGTCAACTACGAGTGGCAGGAGTCGGAGAGCGGACCCCCGCGCAAGTACTACGGACTGACACCAACCGGCAAGAAGCACCTGGCCGAGCTGGATGAATACTGGGCTGGCATCACACGGACCGTTACAGAATTGAGGAGCTAAGGTTGTGCGCAAAGTCATCACGATAAGCCTCAACGGCAACGCCTTCCAGCTGGAAGACGACGCGTACGCGGCTCTGGCCGCCTATCTGGAAGAAGCTGCACGGGCGCTGGCCGCCAATCCTGACCGGGCGGAAATCATCTCCGACCTGGAACAGGCGATAGCCGACAAGTGCGCGACCTGCCTCAGCCCACACAAGAGCGTCGTGACACGCGACGAGATCCAGCGGGTGATTGCGGAAATGGGAACGGTCGACGCCGATCCGGCGCCCAGGGCCGGTGGGTCCGCGAATGCCGGCGCCGGGCAGACGCACAACCCGGGAGCGGATTTCGGCGCGCACGGCGCGGGCGAGCCCAAGGGGGCTCCGCGTCGTCTCTATCAGATCAGCGAAG
>DATMRM010000056.1:0-4556 GCA_035566155.1 Steroidobacteraceae bacterium
GCAACGATTAATGTGCCGCGGGTCGGCTTGGAAATAGACATCTTGCTCTCGAACATGATCAGCAACCCCCAATGTGGACGGTTTGCACCGTGGCGCTGGCACTGCCGTCGCCACCTTGCGAATGAGCGGTAATACGGTGAACAAAAATGACGACAGGAGGGTATCCGGTTCCCCCGCCGCCTATCGAACAGCCCTGCGGAGCGGCCGGGGCCAGTGCCTCGAGAACGTAGGCAGGAGTCGCGGCTGCCGGCGCCGACGCCAGCGCCGGACCACTGCCGGCGTAGGCAATCGAGTTCACGCCCGGAGTCCAGGTCGTCTGGTAGCCCGCCGTGCTGGTGCCACCGCCAAGTTCCGCCGAGACGGAGTAAACCCCTGGGGTCGCACCGCTCCAGTCGGTGTAGACACCGGCGGCGTCATTGTCGAACGCGGCTTGCAGGGCTGCTTCGGCTGTCTGCAATGCCATCGCATGATTGGCGTCGTTCTGCGCCAGTCGCTCTTCAACCGTCTGCATGCGGGCCAGTGCCACGCCGAGCAGCGTCAGCACCAGCAGCAGGATCAGCGCGATGAACATCACCATGCCGCGCTGGCGGGAGGGAAGTTTTTTGAAGGTGTTTTTCATATACCCTCTAGAGTGCCGCGCTTCGCACGGCAATGGTCGTATCGAAAACCTTGCGCAGTCTGGCATCCAGCGGCGGTGTCACGGTCGTGTAGAGCAGCGAGAAGTTCTGCACTGTCAAGGCAGTCGCGGTCTGAACGGAACTGGCATTCAGAGGACTGGCTACCAGCAGTGCCACTTTCACCGCGACCACCTGATTGAAGTCCACGACCGCGTCGGCCGTCACGTACTGCGTCGCCTGATTGGGATTCGTCGGAGCGATGCCGTACAACACCTGCATATTCTCGACATCCGGGACCAGTTCGAAAAAACCAGCCGGAGGGGGACCCTGCGATTCGTCGTAGACCCACAGCGAAGAGTCAGTGTCACGACCCGGTCCGATGAAGTAGATGTACATGTTGACCGGCGTGATCGAGGCCGGGTTTGTATAGGACAACTTCAAATCCCCGCCGAATAGATCCTGAGCACCGGCCGTACCGATGGTCAGCGCGCCGGCATTGACGGCGCCAACCTGGAAGGCAGTGGAGAACGAGCAATCGGAGATCACCGCGTACTGACCCGGGGTCAAGGTGCCCACCGTGTCGACGTTAAGCGTCGGGATGCCGGAACCGGTTGCGTAGTAGCTCGTGGTGTAGATCGGCGTGGATTGCGGCAGCGATTCACGCACGACCAGCACATCGCTTCCCTTGGTGACTTTGCCGACCAGCGCGGCATCCAGGCCGCCGGCATTGATCCAGTCTCCCGCCGTGCCGTCAGCCAGCACCGGCGGTTTCGCAATCGCGAACGCTACTGCGTTGTTAGGCAGTGTGCCCGCAGCCTCGTAGCCTCCGAAGGCCTGCAGGTAGTTGCGCTGCACGGGCGTCGGGCCGGGAGAGATGATGCTGATCTGGCGGGTCTGTCCGGTGACAATCGCGCGGACATCGTTGGTCGCGTTGCACGCCATGTAGCCGCCGCTGCGAACCGCCTCGCTGATGAAACTCATGGCGATGCGGCCGTTATCCGCAATCGCTGAGGTCGCCGCGGTGGTGTTGCCGGTCTGACGATTCGCGAGAAACAACGACACCGCCGCATCCACGATGATCACCGAGATCACCATCGCGACCATCAGCTCCACCAGCGAGAAGCCACGATGTTTTCTGGCGCTCACAGCATCGTCTCCATCACAACCGTCTGCGTGTTGGTCGCCGGTATCGATCCATTGGCAAATGCCTGAGTCGCCACCGTATCGTCCCAGGTCACGGTGATCGTGGCCTGGTATTCGAACGTGCTACCAGAGAGGGGAGCGGTTACCGTCGCGACCGTAACCCCACCTTTTCCGCCGGGTAACAGGGTGGCCAGTTGCGTGAACCAGCGCGCCAGGTCGAAGCTTGCGATGCCTGCGGCGCTGCACGCCGCCGTGATGCAGTTGGGTGCGGCACCCGGGTTGGCACCGAGCGCGATGTTATAGCCCAGATTGAGCGTTGCCTGATCGTGATTGGCGCGCATGTCATCGACGATCTGCTGGATGAGCTGTGTTGCCTGGGTGCGCATGAACGCACTGCCGTTGGCCTGCACAGTGCCGAGGGATAACTTGGCGATTCCGAGTAGCCCGATCGCCAGCACCGCCATCGCCACCATCAGTTCAACCAGTGTGAATCCAGCCGCGAGTGTTTGTTGCCGCTTCATGAGTTTTTCCCCAGCTTCATTCATGGGCAGGTCAGCGCCGCGCCGGACACGTCCTGGCCCAGCGTCTGCGAGGCCTGGATGATGCCGGTCCTGCTGACTTCCAGCTCGCGGGCAAACTTCGCGCCACGGGCGTCGCACAGCTTGAACGAGCTGCGACCGTTGATATCTCCCACCAATGCCGGTGCGGTGCCATTGGGCTGAAACACGATCGTCGCATTGGCAGGTGCTTGCGTCAGCGTGAACGTTGCCGGCAGCGCACCGGACTGCTGAAGCACGCCGGCATTGCCGAGGGCGACGTTGGGGGTCAGCACGATCCAGCCGGACGCCCAGCTGCCCGTATCGCAGGTCGGGGGAGCGGTCGCCAGAGTGGAGGCGCAGATCGTGATGCCGGCGCCGCCCGCAGTCGGCACGTCTTCCTTGATGGCCTCGCTGCGCGCGTAGTTCAGAGCGACCACCAGACTGCTCGCGGCGTTGGAGGCCTGGTAGGTCTGCACGTAGGTACGCATCGCAGGCACTGCGATCGCCGCCAGAATGCCCGCGATACCAATGGTCACGAGCAGCTCCAGCAGGCTGAACCCTGAAGTCCTTGTGACGGCACCCGTGCCATTCAGTCGAATTGCCATGACAACACCTTACCTCCGGTGGCTTGCGGCAATCTGTCGATCACAGCACCGCTTTCCATCGCTTGTAGAATTGAGACTCAAGTCACATTTCCGCCCTGCGGCGTAAAGCGTACGCGCATCCTCGCCCCCGTATTGCCCGCTCCGCCCTCGATGCTCAGGGTAGCCCGATGTACCCGCGCAATCTCCTCCACGATCGCCAGGCCCAGGCCGCATCCGGGCGCTGCCGATCCCGAAGGCCGGTAGAAGCGCTCGCGCACGCGCCGGCGCTCTGATTCCGGAATGCCCGGCCCGTCGTCTTCGACTTCGACATAAGGGGCCCGTTGCGGACCCAGGCCGCAACGCACCGTGACATGCCCGCCGCGAGGCGTGTATTTCAAGGCATTGTCCAGCAGGTTGCCCGCGAGGTCCTGCAGCATCCAGATGTCGCCCTGGAGGGTGGCGTCCTGCAGTTCAGCGCCCAGATCCAGACCCAGGCTCTCGGCACGATCCACGTTGCGACCGATGAGCTCTTCCAGCATCGGACGCAGCGCGACCGGTTCGAATTTCTCCGACTGCAGCGAGGACTGCTCGGTCCTTGCCAGCGACAGCAGCTGATTGGCGGAGCGCGCCACCCGCGCGATGCCCTGATTGATCGTGGACAGCTCCGGTGCCAGCGCGGCGGCCCCGGGATTGTGCAGCAGCAGCTCGATCTGCGCCGACAGGCCCGCGATCGGCGTGCGCAACTGGTGCGCCGCATCGGCCACGAATCGGCGCTGCGAGGCGGCGGCATCCTGCAGCAGTTCCAGCAGCTGATTGAACGCGCGCACCAGCGGACGCACTTCTCCCACAACCTCGGTTTCGCTGAACGCACGCAATTCGCGCGCCGCACTCGCCTCCACCACGTCATGCAACCGACGCAGTGGACGCAGTCCCACGTACACCGATATCCATACCAGAATCAGCGCCAGATCCAGCTCCACGAAGTCCACCGAGAGCTTACCCACCAACATGGCCCGCTCCGCGCGCTCACGGCGCTGCACGGTCTCGCCCAGATAAATCGTGACCGGGCCTGCGGGAGTCTGACTGCGGGTGCGCACCACACGTAGCGCTCGGCCTGCTGCGGACGCGTCGTAATAGAGCGGATCCGCAGCCGTGGACCGCGCTTTCGAGACCAGCGCGGCATTGCCCGCGAGCAAGGTACCCTCGGGCGAGACGATTGCGTACGACTGGCGGTCGAAGCGGCTGCGTTGGGCTCCTTCGCGCTCCGGCGTGAGCACGTCCAGCTTGCCGTCCTCGAGGCGGATCAGGCTGGCCAAGGTCAGCGCCGAATTGTCCAGCGCCTGATCGTAGGAGTTGCGCGTGGCGTCGACCGCAATCAGGTAGTCGATGACACCGCCGCCAAACATGACGATCGCCAACGCCGGCAACATCAGCAGCAGCAGTCGGCGCGTCACGGTCATGATGGTTTGAGTGCCGCACCTTCATCGAGTCGATAGCCCAAGCCGCGGATGGTGCGGATCACGGCGGCATCACCCAGCTTGGCACGCAGACGCGACACCTGCGTTTCGATGGCGTTGTTCGACAATTCCTGCTCACCGCTCGCCAGATCCTGTTGCAGGCGTTCCTTGGTCACCACGCGTCCGATGCTATGCGCCAGGCTCTCAAGCACGATC
>DATMRM010000057.1:0-2704 GCA_035566155.1 Steroidobacteraceae bacterium
ATCATTCTCACGCTTCGCATATCCAAACTCCCCTATGTTTCGTACCGAGGTAGTCCCTGCGCTCACAGAACACCGGTGACGCGCCGGAAGTTTCAGCTAGATTGGCACACTCCTGGATCCGTCCACTAATTATCTTTAGAAGTTAATAGCTTAGGAAGCTCCCGTAGGATTTCACATCAGATGAACGCACCATTGCGGGCAGTCGGTCGGTGGCATCGCGACCTCGCCTGGTTACGACCAGCGCTCGCGCGGATGGCGCCAGCTTGCCAGCGTGCTGGACACCAGGCCGGGCAGTAGCAGCGGTGCGCGCGGCACTGCTAGCAACAGCGCCAGAACAAGCGGCCAATGCCACACCGCGACGGCACCGACGCACACCGCCAGGCGCAGCAACCAGGTCCATCGCAGCCACGCCAACGCCGCGGCGATCAGCAGCGCCCAGGCGATACCGGCGATCAGGCCCAACCCGCTCAGGCAGGCCGCAGCAAAGGCTGCGGCCCACGCTGCCAGGGCCAGCATGAGGCTGACTCGTATCGCGAGCTTCACTTAATCTTGATCGCGCCAGCGATGCCAGTAGCGTTGCAGGCGTTTATCCATTTGGTGTGGGGAGTGCGCATAGACGCGTTCGGCAAGTTCCAGCGACTGCTTGCGCAGTGCGCGCCGGCGCGCATCGATCGCTGCCAGCAACGGTTTCAGTTTTAGCGCGGGCCGGTTGGCGCCCGACACCGCGGAATCGCGCAGCAGCGCCAGATCGTGGCCATCGCCCAGGCTCTCGGCAAGCCGGCGCGCCAGCCGCGCGTGCTTCTTGAGTTTGGATGGTCGCAGCGGCGCAAATACCTGCAGCGCATGCCGCAGGTACTTCACCTGCTTGCGCCACTCGTGCATCTGGTGCTCGTCGGGCCGGGTACGTGATTTGCGCGCTGCGACGCGTCCGGCAGCGTAGACGCGCCTGAACGCCGGGCCGAGTGCACGCCAGCCCCCGTTTCCGACCGGCCAGCGGCTCGCACTGAACTGCGTCTGCTCAAGCGTACGGCAAGCCGCTGCGATCGACGGCGTCTTCGCCGAGTTCAGATGCCTGCGGCTGGTGCGTTGCTGTTCGCGCAAACGCTCCGACAGCGCCGCAAACGCGTGGTCACGCTCCAGCTGCGGATGACACTTACGCAATGAATCCAGTGTACTCACCAGTACTTTGGCGTCGCGCGCCTCGTTCAGAGCGCGGCCCGCGTCGCGCAAGCGCGCGTTTTCGCGACGAAATCGTGCTCTTCCCAGAGCGACGCGCAGCAATCGAACCGCAGCCCGGGATCTTCTGATCTCTTTGCGTGCATCGTGCACAGTCGTATCACTCAGCGAATGGGAGCTGAGCATACGGCGTGCTCTGAGAATGCCCTGTCGCGCCACGCGCCGCATTTCCGCGGTTGCGTCGCGGCCGGCGCGAATCCCCTGACTTGCCATAGTGCGATGCTACGGCAGGCACCCCTGCTCGTACACCCTCCCTCTGCCGCCGGGCGCCTACCTACAAAAAGGCCCAAGGCACTTGCCCTGACGCGACTCGGCGCGGATATTACTCCGATCATGAAGAGTCACTAGCCAGCTCGCCACGTGCCCGAACGCAAACGCTTTCCGGGTTCAGCCCAGATCATCGACCTGGCTCGCGCGCGCGCCGTGCGTGCGCAGCTTCGCCGGCCTCGTCGCACGAGCGCCCGCTCGCCGCGTTCCGTACTGGTGGTAGGGCTTGCAATCGGCGCGCTCGCCGGGGCCTGCCTGACCCGCCTGTTGACGGGCGACGAGCTGACGCAGTATCGGCACGGCACTTTGCTGGCCCAGGGTGCCCTGGCCAGTGCTTTGAACGAGCAACTGGTCGGCCATGTGCCCCAAAGCACCTCCATCCGCGTGACAGCAACGTACCGCGGCCGGGGTGGTAACTACTGCCGCACGTTCAGCGTGACCGGGGCTGCCTCTTTGACGGGGCTGGCGTGTCGCAATGGCGCCCAGTGGCAGCTTCAGACGCTGCTGAGCGGCGCCAACTCCTCCTCAGGGCTGGAACTCAACAAGTACTTCAGCGCTGCGCCGCTGAGCTCGGTTGCCGAAGCGCAGCTGCGCTCGCACGACTGGCAATAGTCGTCCGATCGCGGTTCAGGCGGCCGGCGCCGCGCGCAGCATCTCGTATTGCGTGGACAGGCGGGTAGCGGTCCAGCCCCAGAATGCGGAGGCCGCGACTCCCAGAGCCACCGCGCCCACGACACCAAAACCGGCGACACGCAGGGCGGTCTGCACCCACGCCGAACTCAGATCACCGAACCGATAGACCACCGTGTCGATGACATTCTTGGCGCGGTAGCGACTGTTCTGCTCGACCACGGTGAAGCAGATTTCCCGGCTCGGGCGTGCGACCGCGTATTGGCCGACTCGCCGCACCACCTGCACCAGCTGAATCGTGAGCACGGATGGCCACACCAGCACCGCAACAAACGCTGGCACCATGAAGATCGGATTGAGGATCAGCCCGGCCTTGACTCCGAATCGGCGCAGGATCGGTCCCAGCCCGAGCGCCAGTATCACCGCGCTCGAAACGTTCACCATCAGATCGATGTCGGCGATCGCCTGCGTGCGCGCATCGAGCGCCGAGAACCTGCGCGCGATCAGGTCGGTCTGCATGAAGTACGCCACCGTGTTGACCCAGGTCATCATCAGCAGAAAGGCGGCCTGC
>DATMRM010000058.1:0-17681 GCA_035566155.1 Steroidobacteraceae bacterium
CGTGCCGGCGATGTCATCCCGGAGATCGTGCGGGTGGTGGCCCCGCAGCAGCGCTCGAAGGATGCCAGGCGCCCGAGGCTGCCCGAAAAATGCCCGGTGTGCGGCTCGCCGGTGGTACGGCTGGAAGGCGAGGCGGCCGCGCGCTGCACCGGAGGCTTCACCTGCTCCGCGCAGCGCAAGGAGGCACTGCGACACTTCGCGAGCCGCCGCGCGCTCGACATCGAGGGCCTGGGGGATAAGCTGATCGATCAGATGGTCGAGCAGGACATTCTGCACGGCCCGAGCGATATCTATGCGCTCACGCAGCACCAGCTGATGGATCTGGAGCGCATGGGCGAGAAATCGGCTGCGAACCTGGTGGCCGCGATCGAGCGCAGCACGCGCACGACGTTGCCGCGACTGCTGAACGGACTGGGGATTCCGGGTGTGGGCGAGAGCACGGCCAAGGCCCTGGCCGATCACTTCGGTTCGCTCGATGCGCTACAGGCCGCAACGCCCGAGCAGATCCAGCAGACACCGGATGTGGGGCCCGTGGTCGGTGCAAGCATCGCCGGTTTCTTCGCGGATTCACGTCATCAGAACGAACTGAAACGACTGCGCGGGTTCGGCCTGCGCTGGCAAGAAGGCGCGCCGAAGCGCACCAGCCAGACGAGCCGACTGCCGCTGGCGGGCCTGACCGTGGTGCTGACCGGGACACTGGATGGCATCAGCCGCGATGAGGCGAGCGATCAGCTGACCGCGCTCGGTGCAAAGGTCAGCGCTTCGGTCTCGAAGAAGACCAGCTACGTGATCGCGGGGGCCGAGGCCGGCTCCAAGCTCACGCGCGCCCAGGAACTGGGAATCCCAGTCCTGGACGAGCGCGGGCTGCAGGAACTGCTGAGCCGGAAGTAGCCTGCGGCGTTATTGTCCGGGCTTGCTGGCGGGGGACGGGCTGGCCGCGCCCGCACCGCTGGAGGATCCCGAGCCGCCGTCGAGGTACTTCTCGATCTTCGCCTGCTTGATCAGGTCGTCCTCGTAGTCGCGGAATTTCTTCTGCTGCAGGATCTGCGCAACACGATCCTTGACCTGATCGAACGGCGGTACCGGCTTCTCGCGCGTCTCGATCAGCTGAATCACGTGATAGCCGAACTGCGTCTGCACCGGAGTCTGCGTGTATTCGCCTTTCTTCAGACCCTCAACCGCGGCAGAGAACTGCGGCACCATGGTCTGCGGTGAGAAGAAACCGAGGTCACCGCCCTGATCTTTGGAGGAGTCGGTCGAAAATTTCTTGGCGAGCTCTTCGAACTTGGCGCCCTTCTTGAGCTGGTCGATGATCTTCTGCGCCTCCTCCGGAGTCTTTACCAGGATATGGCGTGCGTGGTATTCGGTCTTCGGCATCTGCGCGACCTGCGAGTCGTACTCCGCTTTCTCCTCCGCCTCGCTCGGCTTCTTGTCATCCAGGTAGTGCAGGGCGCCGGCCTGCTGCAGGATCTGCAGCCGCGACAGCGCGAGTTCCGATGAGGCATCGCCGCTCTTGTCCAGACCCTGCTTCACGGCCTCCTGCGCAATCACTTCGCCGCGCACCAGATTATCGAGCGCCTGTCCGCGCTGTTCGGCGGTCAGTTCGCTGGAAGGCTTGCCCACCGTGTTCTTGACGTAGAACTCGTACATGTTGTGTCCGATCACCTCGCCGTTCACCGTTGCCACCGGTTTGTCCACCGGCTTTGCGGACGCAGTGTCGGCAGGCGTCGTCGCCTGGTTGCAGGCAGTCAGCAGCAGTAGCGCCGCGAACGGCAGTCCATTTAGGATTTTCATCAGATATCTCATTGTGTTACGTTAATGACTTAAACTATTTCTTGAATTCAGCGGGGGTCAGGGTTTCCAGCCCCAGCGCATGGACGTCGGTCTCGAACAGCGCGGCCAGTGTCTGGTTGACCAGCCGGTGTCGCTGCAACGGCTTCAATCCCTCAAAGCAGGTGGACACGATCTTCAGGTGAAAGTGCCCCCTGCCTCCAGCGCTGGCGTGACCGGCATGCGCGGCGCTGTCGTCGCGCACTTCCAGATGGGCGGGCTTGAGCCGCTGCTGCAACAGCTGCTCGATGCGCTCAGCGATCGGGTTGGAAGCCGGTGACATATCAGGCCGTCTGCGCCTCGATGCGTGAGGACAGCCACAGCGCTTGCGCCATCGCGAACACGACGAACGCGGCGCTCAGGCCGATGACCTTGAAGTTGACCCAGAAGCGCTCGCTCATCGAGTAGGCCACCCACAGATTGAGCGCTCCCAGTGCCGCATAGAACAGCGTCCAGATCCAGTTCAGCCGCAGCCACAGGGCACGCGGCAGCGCCTCGCTCCCGGGCACGACCTGAGCCAGCAGACGCTGTGACAGCGGGCTGCGGCCGATCCAGGTGCTGCCCAGGCTGGTCAACGCAATGAGCCATAAAAATATCGTCGGCTTCCACTTCAGAAAGCGCGGATCGCGCAGGATCAGCGTAGCGCTGCCGAGCAGCAGCACCAGCACGGTGCTGATCAGATGCATCCCGGAGACGCCTCGCTGGCGCACCAGATCCAGCAGCACCAGTGCCACCATCGATGCCATCAGCACCATGGTCGCCACGTAGATACCGCCCAGGTAGTACGCCAGCAGAAACGCCAGCAGGGGCGCCAGATCGAGCAGGGGCTGCATCCGTTGAACGCTGAGCACGGCTGGGTTGGCGATTGAGGGCCGCTATGATAGCGGCCATGGCTCAATACTTCGAGTTGCACCGTCAGAACCCGCAATTGCGGCTGATCCGCCGGGCGGCCGAAATCGTGCGCGGCGGTGGTGTCATCGCCTATCCCACCGATTCCTGCTATGCGCTGGGCTGCCACATCGGGGATGCGGCGGCGCTGGAGCGCCTGCGCCGCATCCGCATGGCCGATCGCAACCATCACTTCACCCTGGTGTGCCGGGACTTGAGTGAGATCGCGCGCTACGCCCGCGTGGACACCTGGCAGTTCCGCATGCTCAAACACGCCACTCCCGGACCGTTCACGTTTCTGCTGCAGGCGACACGCGAGACGCCGCGGCGGCTGCAGCATCCGCGCCGCCGTACGATCGGCATCCGCGTGCCCGATCACATCGTCCCGCAGATGCTGCTGACCGAACTCGGTGAGCCGCTGATGAGCTCGACCCTGCTGCTGCCGGGAGACGAGCTGCCGTTGACCGATGGCGATCAGATACGAGCGCGGCTCGAGCACCAGCTCGATGCCATCCTGGATGGCGGACATTGCGGAATCGAGCCGACTACCGTGGTCGATCTGGCGGTTTCCCCGCCGCTGGTGGTGCGCGCCGGTCGGGGCAAGCTCGCCGGCACTGAGTGGGAAGTGGTCGGCAATACGGCCTGAGAAGGCCGTATAATCAATGTCAGACATGAATCTGCTCACAGGATGAGTGCGGTCCTCCCAGGCAAACGCGTGCTGTCAGGCATGCGTCCGACCGGTGCCCTCCATCTCGGGAATTATCACGGCGCGCTGCGTAACTGGGTCGAGCTGCAATATCAGTACGAGTGCTTCTTCTTCGTCGCTGACTGGCACGCACTGACCACGGGCTATGAGGATACGGCGGGCCTGCCGCAGGCGATCCGCGAAGTGGTCATCGACTGGCTGGCCGCGGGACTCAATCCGGGCGTTGCCACCATGTTCGTGCAGTCCTATGTGCCCGAACACGCCGAACTGCATCTGCTGTTGTCGATGATCACCCCGCTGGGCTGGCTCGAGCGCGTGCCGACCTATAAGGACCAGCAGGAGCAGCTGCAGGACAAGGACCTCGCCACCTACGGCTTTCTCGGCTACCCGCTGCTGCAGAGCGCGGACATCCTGCTGTACCGGGCGAGCTCGGTGCCGGTCGGCGAGGATCAGGCCGCGCACGTGGAGGTCACACGCGAGATCGCCCGGCGTTTCAATCATCTCTACGGTCGCGAGCCGGATTTCGAGCAGAAGGCCGAACGCGCAATCAAGGAGCTTGGCGGCCGCAACATCACGCTCTACCGCCAGCTGCGGCGCCGGTTCCAGGAGACCGGTGATCAGGTCGCGGTCGAGCGCGCCCGCGCGCTGGTGGAGAGCAATACCCGCATCACGGTGGCGGATCGCGAGCGCCTGCTCGGCTATCTGGAAGGCTCCTCGGTGAGCATCCTGGCCGAGCCGCAGGCGCTGCTGACCGCGGCGCCAAGAGTGCCCGGGCTGGACGGCCGCAAGATGTCCAAGTCCTATGGCAATACCATCGGCATGCGCGAGGATCCGGATTCGGTCACCGCCAAACTGAAGGCCATGCAGACCGATCCGGCGCGCGTGCGCCGCACCGATCCCGGTGATCCGGAGAAGTGTCCGGTGTGGGATCTGCACAAGCTCTATTCGGATGAGGCCACACGCAAGTGGGTCAACGAGGGCTGTCGCAGCGCCGGCATCGGTTGCCTGGACTGCAAGAAGCCGCTGATCGAGCGCATCGTCGAAGAGGTGAGCGGCATGCGCAAACGGGCGCAGGAGTTTCAGGACAGTCCTGACATGCTCAACAACATTCTGGTCGAAGGCAGCGAGAAGGCGCGTGAAGCGGCTCGCCAGACCCTGGATGACGTGCGGCGCGCGATGCATTTGCGGTCGGGATGATTTACAAGGAGGTATGGTGAAACCGGATCTGAAGATCGTGGTGTCCAACCCTTCGCCTGCTGCGCCCGTGGCGGCATCCCCTGAACAGGTGGAAATGCCGTTTGCCGTGGTCAACGGCGAGGCGATCACCCAGCTGCCGCGCGACCTGTACATCCCGCCGCAGGCGCTGGAGATCTTTCTCGAGGCGTTCGAGGGCCCGCTCGATCTGCTGCTGTATCTGATCCGGCGTCAGAACGTGGACATCCTCAATATCCCGATCGCCGAAATCACGCTGCAATACACGCAGTACATCGAACTGATGCAGGAGCTGCAGCTCGAACTCGCCGGCGAGTACCTGCTGATGGCGGCGACACTGGCGGAGATCAAATCCCGCATGCTGCTGCCGCGACCCGCGGGCCAGGGCGATGGCAGCGAAGCGGACCCGCGTGCCGAGCTGGTGCGGCGCCTGCAGGAATACGAGCGCTACAAGCGCGCCGCGCTGGATATCGACACCATGCCACGGCTGGAGCGCGACGTGTGGCAGGCCAGCGCCGAGCTGCGTGACCGGCCGGTCGTGCGCGCGCTGCCGCAGGTGACGCTGCAGGAGATGCTGCTGGCGTTCAAGGAAGTCGCGGTACGCGCCACCATGTTTGCGCATCATCACGTGACGCGTGAGCCGCTGTCGGTGCGCGAGCGCATGAGCAACATTCTCGCCGCGCTCGAGCAGGGCAGCTTTCTGGAATTCCAGGCGCTGTTCTCGATCGAGGAGGGACGCGCCGGCGTCACGGTGGCGTTCATCGCGATCCTGGAGCTGATGCGCGAAGGCTTGATCGACATCATGCAGGTCGAGCCGTACGCGCCGCTGCACGTGCGTGCCGCGGCCGCAAATCGTACACTGCACCTGGTCGCCGACAATGCGCAGCCCGCGAATGACGCACCGGGCGAGCCTGTGGAGGCTTTGAGAAATGATTGACACCGAAGTCCGTAATGTCGTCGAGGCCGCACTTTTTGCGGCTGGAAAGTCGTTGACAATCAATGAATTGTCGCAACTATTTGATGAATCAGATAGACCGACGCCGAATGGCATCCGCGAAGCGCTCGAGCAGTTGACGCAGGAGTTTGCTTCGCGTCCGGTGGAGATCAAGGAGACCGGCGCCGGCTTTCGCGTGCAGGTGCGCCGTCAGTACGCCCCGGCGGTTGCGAAGCTGTGGCCAGAGCGGCCGCAGCGCTACTCGCGCGCGCTGCTGGAGACGCTGGCGCTGATTGCCTATCGCCAGCCGATCACGCGCGCGGAAATCGAATCGGTGCGCGGCGTCACCGTCAATCCGAACATCACCAAGACGCTGCTGGAGCGACAGTGGATCCGCGTGGTGGGTCATCGCGATCTGCCGGGTAGGCCCGAACTGCTCGGCACCACGCGTGAATTCCTGGAGCACTTTAGTCTGCGCAGCCTCGATGAGCTGCCGCCACTGAGCGAGCTGCGCTCGCTCGAGCAGCTCGACCCGCAGCTGGATCTGGCGGACGCCGCCGATGCCGGCGCTGATCAGGCCAATGTCGCCAGCGCGTCACTGCCGACCCCGGATGAGCAGATCGAGGAAGAAGCCGCCGAGGCGGATTCGGATCCGGACGAGTTTTCCGCAGCCCCGGCCAGCAGCTCAGGCCTGGTGGCGGCCCCTCCCGACGACACACACTAGAACGCTTCAATGACTTCGGTAACGGGCGAGCGCCTGCAGAAGGTGCTGGCACAGCTTGGACTCGGCTCGCGCCGCGAAGCCGAAGCCTGGATTCGCGCCGGACGCCTCACGGTCAACGGCCGGCCGGCGGTGCTCGGCATGCGTGTCGGCTCGCAGGATCAGGTGAAGCTCGATGGCCGCACGGTGCGCCGCACGCTGGCGGCCGCCGCCGCCCCGGTATTCCTGTGCCATCGCTCCCCGGGCGAGCCACTGCTGCCCGCGCGGGGAGCGGCCGCAACCGCCGAGGCGGTGGCTGTCAGCATCGCCGAGCGGCTGCCACGACGGGCGGGGCGGCGCTTCATCAGCATCAGTCCGATGCCGAACGTGGATGGGGGACTGGAGCTGCTGACCGCTGACGGTGCGATCGCTGAGCGGCTGCAGCGCGCGGTGCACGCAATGGAAGCCGAATTCAGTCTGCGCGTGCGCGGTGAGCTGAGCGAGACGCAGCAGCAGGCGATCCGTGACGGCGCGCTCGACAGTGGCGCGCGGGTGCAGGTGCTGGATCTGGAGGCCAACGGCGGGGAAGGCAGCAACCGCTGGTACCGGCTGCTCGCGCAGGGTGCCAGCGGCAACCAGATTCGTCAGTTGCTCGAGCGTCAGGCGGTCACGCTGGCACGAGTCCTGCGCACGCGTTTGGGTACGCTCGAGCTGCCGCGCACGCTGGCGCGCAGCCACTGGCAGCAGCTCACGACCGAGCAGCTCGACTCGCTCACACACGCGCCACGCGCTTAGTCAGGGCCGCCTTCATGCCAGTCCCTGCCCGCAGTGGGCAGCGATGACAAGGCCGTATCATTTTCCGCCATCCGGCTGGCAGGCCAGACTCTGGCCGTTCACGCCGCGAGCGGCGCGGCCAAGCAGCCACAGGTACGCTCCGACGATCTGCTCCGGAATTTTCAGGGTCGAAGGATCTTCGGCCGGGAAGGCCTGTCGTCGCATGCGCGTGGCCACCGGTCCTGGATCGAGTGTATTGACGCGCAGGTTGCCGTAGTGCTCGAGCTCATCGGCCAGTACGCGCGCGAGCGTTTCCACGCCCGATTTCGAGACCGCGTAAGCGCCCCAATAGGCGCGTGGAGCCTGTGCAACTGCGCTGCTGGTGAAGATCACCGAGGCATCGTGCGAGGCGCGCAGCGCCGGCATCAGCACCTGGGTGAGCGCGAATGCCGCGGTGAGATTGACGTGCAGCACGCGGCACCACAACGGCACGTCGTACTGCTCGATCGGTGTGAGGCTGCCGAGAATGCCGGCGAGGTGCGCCAAGCCGTCGAGCCGGCCATAGCGCTGGCGCAGCGCCTCGGCAAGCTGATCGTAATCGCGCGCGATCGCCTTCTCCAGGTTCAGCGGCGCGATGCTGGCCGCGGCTTTACCCAGCGCCGCGATGCTCGCGTGCACCGCTTCGAGTTTGGCCACCGTGCGGCCGATCAGAATCACTTCGGCCCCGTGCCCGGCGGCCGCCAGCGCCACCGCGCGGCCGATCCCGTCGCCGGCACCGGTGACGGCAATCACGCGTCCTTCGAGTTCGTCGGGCGCGACCTGAGAGATATCGGGCATGCGGGTGTTCATTGCAGGCGAAACCGGCCGCGCGCGGCACGGCGCGCGGCACTCCAGGCGATGAGGTTGTTGGTCAGCGATTCCAGCAGCGCGGCGCGCCGCTGCGGGCGCTGCGCTGCCAGCGCGAGCCACACCAGCAGCGGCGTGAGCGAGCGCTGAGGCGCATCCCCGATCTGTTGCAGCTGCTGCTGCAGGGCGCCGCGTGCCTGCGCGTCGGAGGGATCGCTCTCCAGCCGTTGCAGATTCGCGCCCAGTTCACCGACGCTGCGCGCAAGCTCACGCGCCAGCGGTGGTGCACACAGCGCCTGGGCTGCCAGCTCGAACAGCGCGCGGCGCAGTGCGTGAGCGCTGTGTGAGGCGAGCGTGTGCGTGGCCAGATCCAGCGCGGCGGCTTGCACCAGCGACTGCAGATCGAGTGAAGCGGCGGCGGGATGTTCGCGCAGCAGCGCGCGCAGCCACGGGTGCTGCGGCTCACCGCGCGCGAAACGCTCAGCTTCCTGGCGCCACCACTCCAGTCGTACATGCGCCACCGAGTGATCCGCGCTCGCGAGGGGCGCGGCGCCGATTTCATCGGCCAGTGCCAGCAGCGTGTGCAGCTGCTCGCGGCGAGCCTCGGGCGTATAGAGCAGCGTGAAGTACCGCCGTGACCCGGGCGCCGGCGCCGCCGGGTGCTGGGCCTCGCTCATGGATGCCGCTCGCGCTCGCCGCTCAGCGCTCGCACCAGCTCCTCGATCGGCTCGGGCGCCGTGATCGGATCGGCGCAGGTTGCGCCGAGTTCGGTGAAGCGGCGCGCGCTGGGCAACACCTGGCGCTCCAGTGAGCCGAATGCGGCGTTATAGGATTCCACCGCGCGCGACAGCGCGCGCCCGGAGCGGTCGAGGTGTTCGACGAAACTCGCCAGCCGACGATGCAGCTCCTGTCCCAGATCGCGGATCTGGGCGGCGTTTTCCGCCACCGCCGCCTGACGCCAGCCATAGGCGATGGTCTTGAGCAGCGCGATCAACGTCGAGGGTGTGGCGATGATCACGTTCGAGCGGATCGCGTTCTCCAGCAGATCCGGCCGTGAACTCAGCGCCGAACTCAGAAACTGATCGCCCGGCAGGAACAATACCGCGAATTCCGGGCAGCGCTCAAACTGTGCCCAATAGGCTTTGCCGGCCAGATCGCGCACCCGTGCCTCGAGCTGGGAGGCGTGTTTGTTCAGGGCCTGAGCGCGCGCCTGCTCGCTGCTCGCATCGATGGCATCCAGATAGGCATCCAGCGGTGTCTTGGCATCCACCACCAGCTGACGTCCTTCCGGCATCTGTACCACCAGATCCGGCCGCAGCACACCCTGGGCCGCGCTGATGCTCGTCTGCTCGATGAAATCGCAGTGCTCGGACAGGCCCGCCAGCTCGACCACGCGACGCAGCGTCAGCTCTCCCCAGCGACCGCGCACTTCCGGGCGGCGCAGCGCCGTGACCAGATTGCGCGTCTCCTGCTGCAGCAGCGACTGCCCGCGGCTCAAGCTCTCTATCTGCGTGCGCAGCGTGGTGAAGGCATCGCGCCGATCGCGCTCGAGGGCTTCCACCTGTTTCTCGGTTCTGTGCAGCGCGCTGCGCAACGGCTCGACCACCGCCTGCAAGGCGCGTTCACGCTCGCGCCACGCGCCATCGATGCTCGCGTGCTCGCGACCCAGCAGCTCACGCAGCAGCCGCCGTCCGATCAGCAGTGTCACGATCACACCGATCAGCGCCCCGGCGAGCGCGCTGACGGCGAGTGGCCAGTTCATGAGGGCTTACGCTCCCGCGCGCGGCAGGTGCGGGGCCGCAAGGCCGACCCACGCCAGCAGCTCACGCGGCTCGTCGAGCCAGGCATCGACCGGCCAGCCGCTGACATCCTCACCGGCAGCGATGTAGCCGAAGCGTGCACCCAGTGAGGTCATGCCGGCCGCGCGTGCCGCCTGAGCGTCGCGCAGCGCATCCCCCAGATACAGACAGCGATTGGGCGGCAGACCGATTTTTCGCGCCGCTGTGATCAGCGGCAGTGGATCGGGCTTGGTGACCGGCAGACTGTCACCCGACAGCACGCAGCCCGCGCGTTCGAACAACCCAAGCTCCTGCAGGAGCGGTTCGGTGAACGAGGCAGGCTTGTTGGTGATGATGCCCCACGGAATGCCATGCGCTTCGAGCCGTTCGAGCACCTCATCGAAGCCGGGGAAGAGTCGGGTCTCGCGCGCCAGGTGCGAGCGGTAGAGCTGCAGGAAGCGCGCGCGCAGTGTCGCGAACCGCTCCTCGCCCGCATTCGGAAAGCCCAGCCGCAGCACCGCCGCCGCGCCGTTGGAGACCTGCGCGCGAATCGGCGCAAAGGGCAGCTGCGGCAAAGCGCACTCCACCCGCAGCGCATTCAGCGCGTAAGCGAGGTCAGGGGCTGTATCGAGCAGAGTACCGTCCAGATCAAACAAAGCCGCGCCCAGCGGTGTGCCGGGGTTCACTTCAGCTCAGCCTCGCTCTCAAAGTGCGCCAGGTAGTTGACGCCGGTGTCGCCCGTCAGGCGAGCGCTGCGCAGGAATGGGTTGAACTCGATACCCCTCACATCGCGCAGTGACAGGTTCGCCGCCCGCGCATGGCGCGCGAGCTCCGACGGTCGCAGCAGCCGTGCGTACTCGTGCGTGCCGCGCGGCAGGAGTTTCAGCACATATTCGGCGCCGACGATCGCCAACAGAAACGAGCGCAGATTGCGGTTGATGGTCGAGAGGAACAACTGGCCGCCGGGCCGCAGCAGCCTTGCGATCGCCAGCAGCAGGCCGGCCGGATCGGGCACGTGCTCGATCATCTCCATGCAGGTGATCACGTCGAACGGCTGCTCGCAGCGCTGCGCCAGTTGTTCCGCGGACAGCAGCCGATAGTCGATCCTCAGCTGGCTCTCGTGCGCGTGCAGGCGCGCGACCTCGATCATGGCCGGAGCCAGGTCGATGCCGGTGACGATGGCGCCGCTTCGGCTCAAGGCTTCCGCCAGCAATCCGCCACCGCAGCCCACATCCAGCACACGCTGCTGCGCGAGTTTCGCGCGAGCCGCGACATAGTCCAGGCGCACCGGATTGAGCGTGTGAAGCGCTTGGAACGCGCCGCGCGCGTCCCAGAATTCATGCGCCAGCGCGTCGAATTTACGCACCTCCGCATCGATCGCGACCGCTTGCGCTGAAGGTTGATTCATGGCTGCAAGTATAGCTTTGTTCTGTTGGATCCGGCGACTGGTGCGAGCCCATTTATGCTATGATTTTCAGCTTAATTTCACTCACAGCAGATAGGATTCAGTGACCGATATAGCGCGCGAAATCATGCCTGTCAGTCTCGAAGACGAGATGAAACAGTCCTATCTCGACTACGCCATGAGCGTCATCGTCGGACGCGCACTGCCCGATGTCCGCGACGGTCTGAAGCCGGTGCACCGGCGCGTGCTGCATGCGATGCGCGAGCTCGGCAACGACTATAACCGCGCCTACAAGAAGTCGGCGCGCGTGGTCGGCGATGTCATCGGCAAGTACCACCCGCACGGCGAATCCGCGGTCTACGACACCATCGTGCGCATGGCGCAGTCGTTTTCGATGCGCTACATGCTGGTGGACGGCCAGGGCAATTTCGGCTCGGTGGACGGCGATGCGCCGGCCGCGATGCGCTACACCGAAGTGCGCATGTCGAAGCTGGCGCACGAGCTGCTGGCCGACATCGACAAGGACACGGTGGATGTCGTCCCCAACTATGACGAGTCGGAGACCGAGCCGTCGGTGCTGCCCACCCGTGTGCCGAACCTGCTGGTCAACGGCTCCTCGGGCATCGCGGTCGGAATGGCCACCAACATTCCGCCGCACAACCTGACCGAAATCTCCAATGCGCTGCTGGCACTGATCGATGATCCTTCGATCTCGCTGGCCGGGCTGATGCAGCACGTGCCGGGCCCGGATTTTCCGACCGCCGGCATCATCAACGGTGCGCAGGAAATCGCGGCCGCGTACAAAACCGGGCGCGGGCGCCTCTCGATCCGCGCCCGTGCGCACATCGAGGACATGGACAGTGCCAGCCGGCAGGCGATCATCGTCACCGAGCTTCCCTATCAGGTGAACAAGGCCCGGCTGCTCGAGCGCATGGCCGAACTGGTGCGCAACAAGCAGATCGATGGCATCTCCGAGCTGCGCGATGAGTCCGACAAGGACGGCATGCGGGTCGTGATCGAGCTCAAGCGCGGCGAAGTCGCCGAGATCGTGCTCAACAATCTGTACGCACAGACGCCGATGGAGACCGTGTTCGGCATCAACATGGTGGCGTTGCTCGACGGTCAGCCCAGGCTGATGTCGCTGCGCGAGATGCTGGACGCGTTCGTGCGGCATCGGCGCGAGGTCATCACCCGACGCACGATCTTCGAACTGCGCAAGGCGCGCGAACGCGCCCACATACTGGAAGGTCTCGCGGTTGCGCTCGCCAACATCGACGAGGTGATCGCGCTCATCAAATCCTCCCCGACACCGGCCGAGGCGCGCACCGCGATGCTGGCGCGCGTGTTCTCGCCGGGTGCGGTGGCGGCCATGCTGGGGACGGCCGGCGCCGCGCAGACCCGTCCGGATGGCCTGTCGGTCGCGCTCGGACTCACCGCCACCGGCTACCGCTTGAGCGAAGAGCAGGCGCAGGCGATCCTGGACATGCGCCTGCACCGGCTCACCGGTCTGGAGCAGGACAAGATCGTCGAGGAATACCGCACTCTGCTGGCGCAGATCGCAGACCTGGCGGACATCCTGGCGCGCCCCGAGCGCCTGATGCAGGTGGTGCGCGAGGAAATCGTCCAGATCCGTGACAGCTACGGCGATGCGCGCCGCACCGAGATCAGCCGCGATCATCTGAACCTCAGCACCGAGGATCTGATCGAGCCGCAGGACATGGTGGTCACGCTGTCGCATGCCGGGTACGCAAAGGCGCAGCCGGTCTCCGACTACCAGGCGCAGCGCCGCGGCGGTCGCGGCCGCGCCGCCACCGCGGTCAAGGACGAGGACTTCATCGAAAAGTTCTTCGTCGCGCACACGCATGACACGCTGCTGTGTTTCTCCAATCGCGGCAAGATCTACTGGCTGCGCGTGTTCGAGCTGCCACAGGGCGGCTTCGGTTCGCGCGGCAAGCCGGTGGTGAATCTGCTGCCGCTGGAAGAGGGTGAGAAGATCAGCGCGGTGCTGCCGGTCAAACAGTTCGACGAGCAGCACTTCGTGTTCATGGCCACCAGCAGCGGCACGGTCAAGAAGACCCCGCTGGCGGCGTTCTCGCGGCCGCGGCCGAGCGGCATCATCGCGGTGGATCTGCGTGGGGATGATCACCTGGTGGGTGTCTCCCTCACCGACGGCAATCGCGAGATCATGCTGGTCACGAGCGGCGGCAAGTCGATTCGCTTCCACGAGGACGAGGTGCGTCCGATGGGCCGTGAGGCCGCGGGCGTCATCGGTGTGCGGCTCGGCACCGGTCAGCGGGTCATTTCGCTGCTGGTGCTGGGCGAAGGGCTGATCCTGACCGCCTCGGAGAGCGGCTACGGCAAACTCACCCCGCTCGATGACTTCCCGTCTCACGGTCGCGGTGCGCAGGGCGTCATCGCGCTGCAGACCACCGAGCGCAACGGTGCGACCGTGGCGGCACTCCAGGTGCAGGCAGGGGATGAGCTGATGCTCATCAGTTCGACCGGCACGCTGGTGCGAACCCCGGTTGCCGACATTTCGATCGTCGGCCGCAATACCCAGGGCGTACGGCTGATCCGGCTGGGTGACGGCGAGCGCCTTACCGGCATCGAGCGTGTGGCCGCCGGGCTCGAGAACGGCGATGACGTCGTCGGCCCGGGCAGCGACGACAGCTCTACGCTGGGCGAAACCGGAAGCGACGAATCCAGTCCAGTCCAATAGAATGACCGGACCGCTTCGATTCACCTGACAGAAAGGGCTCTCGCGTGCGCGTATTCAATTTTGCAGCTGGTCCTGCGGCCTTGCCTCTGGAGGTCCTCGAACGGGCCCGTGACGAGATCACCGACTGGAACGGCAGTGGCATGTCGGTCATGGAAGTCAGCCATCGCGGCAAGGCCTTCATCGCAGTGGCGGCGCAGGCGGAGGCGGACCTGCGCGAGCTGCTCTCGATCCCGAAGCACTACAAAGTGCTGTTCGTGCAGGGCGGCGCCACCGGCATGTTCTCGGCTGTGCCGATGAATCTGACGCAAGCCGACAGCGTCATCGATCTGGTCAACACCGGCTCGTGGTCCAAGAAGGCCCTGGGTGAAGCCAGGCGCTATTGCAAGGTGTCGGTGGCAGCGGATGCCGCGGACTGCAACTACACGAGCGTGCCGCCGCAGAGTGCGTGGAAGCTGACGCCGAACGCGGCCTATCTGCACTACTGCGCCAATGAGACCATCGGCGGCGTCGAGTTCGCGTTCATTCCGCAGGTGCCGGTGCCGCTGGTCAGCGACATGTCCTCCACGATCCTGTCGCGTCCGCTCGATGTGAGCCGCTTTGGCCTCATCTACGCCGGCGCGCAGAAGAATATCGGGCCGGCCGGAATCTGCGTCGTGATCGTGCGCGAGGATCTGATTGGCAAGGCGCGCCCCGGCACGCCGTCGGTGTGGGACTTCAAGGCGCTGGCCGACGAAGGCTCGATGCTCAATACGCCTCCTACCTTTGCCTGGTATCTGGCGGGGCTGGTTTTCCAGTGGCTCAAGGCACAGGGCGGGCTGGCGGCGATGGCCGAGCGCAATCGCTCCAAAGCGCAGCTGCTCTATCACACGATCGACAGCAACCCGTTCTATCGCAATCCGGTCGAACCCTCGTCCCGTTCGTGGATGAACGTGCCGTTCCTGCTGGCAAAGCCGCAGCTGGAAGCCAGCTTCCTCAGTGAAGCCAAGCAGGCCGGCCTCATGAATCTCGAAGGACACCGCTCGGTGGGTGGCATGCGCGCCAGCCTCTACAACGCGACCACGCTGCAGGCGGTGCAGGCACTGACTGACTTCATGCAGCAGTTCGCCCGCCGACACGGTTGACTGGGGAGGTGGCGCAGTGGGATTCCGGATACTGACCCTGAACAACATCAGCATGCGCGGACTGGAACGCATGCCGCGCGAAACCTATGAAGTCTCGGCGCAGATCGGCGAGCCGCACGCGGTGATGGTGCGCTCGGCCGACATGCACAAGCTCACGATCGCCTCCTCGGTGCTGGCCGTGGCGCGTGCGGGCGCCGGCGTCAACAACATTCCGGTGGACGCCCTGAGCAAGCGCGGCATCCCGGTGTTCAATGCGCCCGGTGCGAATGCCAACGCGGTGAAGGAACTGGTGCTCTCGGGGCTGTTCCTCGCGGCGCGTAACATCTGCCAGGCATGGGTCTATACGCGCGGGCTGAGCGGTGATGACCGCACGCTCGATACGACGGTCGAGGCGAACAAAAAAAACTACGTCGGCTTCGAGCTGCCGGGCCGCACGCTCGGGGTGATCGGACTGGGCGCGGTGGGCGTGCTGGTGGCCAATGCGGCCGAAGCCCTCGGCATGAAAGTCTTGGGCTACGATCCGCAGATCACCGTCGCGAGAGCCTGGCAGCTGAACGCCTCGGTGCAGCAGGCGCTGTCGCTGGATGATCTGTTCGCCCGTTCCGACATGATCTCGGTGCATGTGCCGCTGCTGGATGCGACCCGCGGTCTGGTGAATGCAGCGCGCCTGGGGCTGATGCGGCGGGGCGGCACCGTGCTCAACTTCGCGCGCGCCCCGATCGTCAACGAACAGGACATGGTGGCGGCGCTCAACGCCGGACAGCTGCACTCCTACATCTGTGACTTCCCGACGCGGGCGCTCAAGGATCATCCGCGCGCGATCACGTTGCCGCATCTGGGCGCCTCGACGGTGGAAGCCGAAGACAACTGCGCGATCATGGCGGCCGATACGTTGCGAGAATTTCTCGAGCAGGGGCACATCCGCAACTGCGTGAATTTCCCGGAAGCGGTGCTGCCGCGAGAGGTCGGCTCGATCCGCCTCGCGATCGCCAATGCCAATGTGCCCAACATGGTCGGCCAGATTTCCACCTGTCTGGCCGACGCCGGCCTCAACATCGCCGAACTGCTGAACCGCTCGCTGCGCGAATATGCCTATACGCTCATCGATGCGGAAGGGTCGGCCGATGAGGCGCTGTTGCAGCGGATCCGCGCGATCGATGGAGTGCTGTCCGCGCGCCTGGTGCGCGTCGCGGACTGAGGCGCATGGCACGCGCCAGGGACAGGGCCGGCAGCAGCGCGAAGAGGCGCGTGAGCAGCGCGAAGAGCCGCGCGGCGACGCCCAGTGCCGCCCCGCCGGCGGCGGATCTGCAGACGCTGCGCGCGCGCATCGATTCGGTCGACCAGCGTCTGCATGCGCTCATCAACGAGCGCGCACGCCTGGCGCAGCAGGCCGGCATTTCCAAGCACAAGGACGGCCACACGGTGGATTTCTACCGGCCCGAGCGCGAAGCCGAAGTGCTGCGCATGGCGCTGGAGCGCAATCACGGACCGCTGCGCAACGAAGAGATCGTGCGCCTGTTCCGCGAGATCATGTCCGCCTGTCTGGCACAGGAGGAGCCGCTGAAAGTGGCGTTCCTCGGGCCCGAAGGCACGTTCACGCAGCAGGCGGTGCTCAAGCACTTCGGCCACTCGGTGCGCGCACTGGCGCTGCCGACGGTGGATGAGGTGTTTCAGGAGGTCGAAGGCGCTGCCGCCGACTTCGGAGTGGTCGCGATCGAGAATTCCAGCGAGGGGACGATCACCAACACGCTCGACCGCTTCCTCGCCAGCTCGCTGCACATCTGCGGTGAAGTGGAACTGCGGGTGCATCACTGTCTGATGGGGAAGATGGATTCGTTCGCGCGCGTGCTGCGCGTGTGCGCCCACGGTCAGGCACTGGCACAGTCGCGCGGCTGGCTGAACGATCATCTGCCCGATGCCGAGCGGGTGCCCGTGGCCAGCAATGCGGAAGGCGCGCGGCGCGCCCGCGATGAGCAGGGCACCGCGGCGATCGCTGGTGAAATCGCGGCCGAGGTCTACGGACTGAACGTCCTGGCCGCCGAAATTGAGGATCGTCCCGACAACTCGACGCGCTTTCTGGTGCTCGGAAGAAAGATCCTGCGCACGAGCGGTGCGGATCGCACGACGCTGCTGCTGTCGGCCGGTGATACGCAAAAACCCGGCGCGCTGCAGCGGCTGCTCGAACCGCTGGCGCGCCATCGCATCAGCATGAGCCGCATCGAATCGCGTCCGTCCCGCCGCCGCAAATGGGACTATGTGTTCTTCATCGACATCGACGGACACGCCGAGGACCCCAACGTCAGGAAGGCCCTCAGCGCGCTGAAAAAGCGGGCCTCGCTGTTCCGGATTCTGGGTTCCTATCCGCGGGCGGTGCTGTGAGCGCAGCCGGTCCGGGCCGGCTGGCGGTGCCGGCGGTGCGCGGGCTGTCGCCTTACATACCCGGCAAGCCGATCGCGGAGCTGGAACGCGAACTCGGCATTCACGACATCATCAAGCTCGCGTCCAATGAGAACCCGTATGGTCCCAGTCCGAAAGTGCGCGCGGCGATTCAGCGCGCCATCGAGGACGTGTGGCTCTATCCCGATGGCAGCTGCTATGAACTCAAGCAAGCGCTGGCGCAGCATCTGAACGTCGATCCGGTGTGCATCACGGTCGGCAATGGCTCGAATGATCTGCTGATGCTGCTGGCGGAGGCCTTTCTGAACGCCGATACGCATGCGGTGCATTCGCAGTACGGCTTTGCGATCTATCCGCTGGTGATCCGCGAG
>DATMRM010000059.1:0-3470 GCA_035566155.1 Steroidobacteraceae bacterium
GGCATGGGTCGCAGCCTATATCGACGGCTCCTTCGCGCCACCGGCGAAATCCGGCGGAACGCGGCCTGACATGACCCGCGGCTACTTCGCCAATGCCGACATGGCTGACCCGATCATCTCGCCCGCGCTACATCCGGAGGTGATAGCGAAGTTCCCGCCTACGCTCATCATCACCGGCACGCGTGCGATGGACATGAGCCCGGCGATCTACACCAATTCGCAGCTGCTGAAGGCAGGCGTGCATTCCACTCTCATCGTCGGCGAAGGCATGGGCCATTGCTATATCTACCAGTCGAACCTGCCTGAGGCCCGGGACGCATACCAGGTGATCGTCAGTTTCTTCCGGGAAAACCTGAAGTAGCAGAACGGCGGTGTGGAGCGGGTGATGGGAATCGAACCCACGTTAGCAGCTTGGGAAGCTGCAGTTCTACCATTGAACTACACCCGCGCGGATGCGGGATTCTATTCTGCGTGTTATCACTCGGACAACAGGCGTGAGGGCGATCAGAGGTCCTCGTCGCCCTCATCCTCGCGGACAACGGGCAAAGCGGGGGACTGAACGGCACTCCCGACGCCCGCGCACCGAATGCTGTCGGCCATCTTGGCTGTGGGGTTGCTGTGCGGCGATCCTATCCCTACGTGAGCCGCAACTCCTCCTCGCTCGTCAGGAGCGCCTGTCGCTGTCGGATTCGAGCTGCATCCATGAGCATCCGGCCGGCCCAGCGATAGACGTTATTTTCCTTTACCGTGCGGCGCATCAGCTGCATACGTTGCCGCCGCTGTTCGCGCGGCATCTCGACCGCACGCCGGATCGCTGCGGCGGTTTCAGCGACATCGAATGGATTGACCAACAAGGCTTCGACCAGCTCGCGCGATGCGCCTGCGAAGGTGCTCAATATCAGCACGCCGTCCTCATCGTCGCGCGCCGCGACGAATTCCTTCGCGACCAGGTTCATGCCATCGTGCAGGCTATTGACGATGCAAAAGTCAGCGGCGCGATACAACTCAAATACCTGCTCGGGTGGCTGATGCTTGCCGATCAGTACAATCGGTTTCCAATCAGGCGTGGCAAAGCGCTCGTTGATGCGCTCGACTTCCGATAGCGTCGCCTGCTGCAGTGACTGATAGACCGGCAATTTGCTGCGTGAGGGCGCCGCGATCTGCAGCAACATCAAACTGCCGTGCATGCGCGGGTTCTGTTCGAGCAGCAGCTCCAAGGCGAGAAAACGTTCCAATACGCCCTTGGTGAAGTCCCAGCGCTCGACTCCCAGCCCCAGAGTGACGTGCTCACCGATGCCGAAAAACTCGCGCACGCGACGCCGCGATTCAGGAACGTCAGGCACGGCGCTCAGCCAGCGCGGCGGCCATTCGATGGAGATAGGATAGGCGGCGACGTGGCACACATGTCCTTGGAGCGTGACCGTCATATGCGCGTGATCAATCTGGCACTCGATGAACCGATCCACGGTCCCGAGGAAATTCTGACAGTGATATAGCGTATGGAAACCCAGGATGTCGGCCATCAGCAGCTGCGAGAGCATCTCCTGCTTCCACGGACAGACACCAAAGGTTTCGGCGTTGGGCCACGGTATATGCCAGAACATCGCGATCGTCGCGCTTTTGCGCCGGGCCCGCAGCATTCCGGGTAACAATACGAAGTGATAGTCCTGAATAAGAATCACCGGGTCGTCAGACTGCGCCTCGCGCAACACGGCATCGGCAAACTTGCGGTTGACCGCCTGATAGGCGACCCAGTCCTCACTGCGGAATGCGGGTCTCACGTAGGCCAGATGGCATAGGGGCCACAGTCCCTCATTCGACAGTCCATAGTAGAAGCCCTCTTCTTCTGACGTGGACAGCCACACGCGCCGCAGCGTGTATGAGGGTTCCTCGGGAGGCACCCCGAGGCGATCATGTCGATCGACCACCTCGCGATCGGCGGTTCCGCTCCCGTGCGCCACCCACGTTCCCGAACAGGCTCGCATCACCGGTTCGAGCGCGGTCACCATCCCGCTGGCCGGAACCTGTATTTCGATTGAATCGTGTTCGCCGTATTCGTGAGAATAGGGCTCCCGGTTGGATACCACTATCATCTGCGGCGAGTGCAGCTGTTCGCGCACCACCTGCTGCAGGGCCTGAGGCGTCCAGTTCTCGCGGTAGTCGATCTCGAGGCGCTGACTTTCTTCCATTTCGCGCAGCACCTGATGTACCCGACGCAGTATCGGCAGTGACATCGGACCCGACTGGGCGTTGTCCATGAACCGGCGACCGCTGATGTCGCGTAGCAACACATTGGCCCAACGCCTGATCACCAGCCAGGCCGCCAATACTAGAAATAGAGCCACGATTACCAGCGTGATACAGGCCAGCGTGATCAAAAAATCGCGCGCCTTATCCTGGCGTCGATCGACGAAACTCAGATCGTTGACGATTTCCACGCGGTAGGGGGCCTGGCCTTCGGGCTTCTCGTCGTACGCCGAGACCAGCACTGAACCCCAAGGCGCGCGCATCACGTCGCTTTGCCCGTCGGCGAGCCTTGCCGTGCTGTCGCAGCTGACCACCGAGGGTACGCGTTCGGTCTTGAACTCAGTCCAACCATCCGCCCCGCAGATCAGCAGTCCCACCAAACGCTGGTCGGCGGTGATTTTGCTGGCGTACTTCCTGATGCCGGCCTGGTCGTGTTTGGCCACCAGAACCGGCAGCGTCTCCTCGACCGAACTGGCTACCAGGCGGGCTCGAAGCTCTACGTCCGAGCGAAACCAGCTGGTCAGCAGTCGATCGATATAGGGCAATCCCAGGTAGGCAACCACTCCCGCGGCCAACAGCAGGGGCAATACGGTGCGGAAGATGATCGATCGATACATGTGGTTTCAATATTTGTGCCAACGACGCTAGCCGCGCGCGATCGCGTCCGTCAATGCACGAAACCCGCAATCGCGGCTGAAATTTTTTCAAATTGCATTAATCTATGCGCCGTGACCCTATTGCAGATTGTGTGTTTGCTGATGGCTGTTCTGGCGCTGACGTTGGCGCTGTTGTTTGCGGTCTTCCGAAGAAAGCCTGCAAGCCCGCGGGCTGTTACCACGCCGTCACCGCCGAGCCGCCCGTCCTCCGCTCCCGCAGTACCCGCCACGCAGGATGAGCCGGCCGAAGAATTGAACGCTCGTTTTGAGGCGATGCATCGACTGCATCTGCTCGCGCTGAGTTCCGACTTGCTGCCTACCGCCGACGATGTGCTCCATGAGGAAGTCGCTTCGAAGGTTCGTTGGACACTATCGAGCATCACGGACAAACCCAACTTCGCGCCGCGCCGCCCGCTGCTGCTTCCCAAACTGGTGCAGGCGATGAACAACGATGACGTGTCACGGCGCGAATTGGCGCGCATCATTTCCTCGGATCCGGGTCTTGCCGGCAGCTTGTTCCGTTTGGCCAATAGCCCCTTTTACCGCATAAGTGCTACGCCCATTGAA
>DATMRM010000060.1:0-3797 GCA_035566155.1 Steroidobacteraceae bacterium
AAGAACGAGGGAAAGAGTCCCGAGATCGTGACGAAGATGATCGAGGGCCGGCTGCGCAAATCGCTCAACGAGATCACGCTGCTGGGCCAGCCGTTCGTGAAGGATCAGGATCAGACGGTGGAGAAGCTATTGAAGGCGGCCAAGGCGCGGGTCGTGCGCTTTGAGCGCTTCGAAGTCGGCTCGGGCATCGAAAAGAAGAAGGAGGACTTCGTCGCCGCCGTGATGGCGGAAGTGAAGCGGCAGACGGATCCGAAAGAATCGGATCCGGATCCGAAAAAATCGGACCCGAAAGGTCCGAAGTCGCATTGACTGCAAACAGACCCCGCTACAGCGGGGTTTTCTTTATGGCAGACTCAAGATGCTTCCAAAAAGGAACGTGCATTCATGACTGACGGCAAGACGCCCGCCTGGAACCGCATTCTGGTCAAGCTGTCCGGGGAAGCGTTGCTGGGCTCAGCCGACTACGGCATCGATCCTGCCATACTGAAGCGAATCGCCGCTGAGATTCACGATGTCCAGGCCTTGGGCACTCAGGTCGCGACCGTGATCGGCGGCGGCAACCTGTTTCGTGGTGCCGGTCTGGCGCGCTCCGGCATGGACCGGGTGACTGCCGATCAAATGGGAATGCTCGCGACCGTCATGAACGCGCTGGCGCTGCAGGACGCCATCGAGCAGCTCGGTGGGCAGGCACGGGTCATGTCCGCCATCCGCATCAACGAGGTCTGCGAGGACTTCATTCGTCGGCGCGCGGTGCGCCATCTGGAGAAGGGTCGCACCGTGATCTTTGCTGCCGGAACCGGCAATCCATTCTTTACCACGGATACGGCTGCCAGCTTGCGCGCGATCGAGATCGAGGCACAGCTGTTGCTCAAGGCAACTAAGGTCAACGGTATATTCTCCGATGACCCGATCAAGAATCCGCAGGCGAAGCACTACCCGCGCCTGACGTTTGACCGGGTGCTGGACGAGCGCCTCAATGTCATGGATGCGACCGCGATCGTGATGTGCCGCGACTACCGCATGCCGCTGCGAGTTTTCAATCTGGGGACGCCGGGGGACCTGTTGCGCGTCGCGCGCGGCGAGGACATCGGCACACTCGTTACCAACGAATGAAGGCGTGACTGCCATGCTCGACGACATCAAGAAGGAAGCGACTCAGAGAATGCAGAAGTGCGTTCTGGTGTTCCAGGCCGACCTGAAGAAACTGCGCACCGGCCGGGCGCACCCGAGTCTGATCGAACACCTGAAAGTGGACTACTACGGCAGCGAGGTGCCGCTGCAGCAGGTCTCGAACATCAGCGTTGAGGACGCCCGCACGCTGGTGGTCTCGCCGTGGGAAAAGAGCATGGTTGGCCCGATCGAGAAAGCGATCCACAAGTCGGAACTCGGTCTGACACCCAATACCGCCGGTACCGTGATCCGCATTCCGCTGCCGCCACTGACCGAGGAACGCCGGCGTGATATCACCAAGATCGTGCGTCAGGACGCGGAGAGCGCCCGGGTAGGCGTGCGCAACGTCCGGCGCGATTCGCTCGCCGACCTGAAGGAGATGCTCAAGGAAAAACTCCTGTCGCAGGATGACGAGCGCAGGGGACAGGAAGAGATACAGAAACTCACTGATCGTTTCGTTGCCGAGATCGATCAACAGCTCGCGGCGAAGGAAAAGGAAATTCTTCAGGTTTGAGCAGGGCTGCCGCAAACCTCGCGTCCGTACCGATACCGCGTCACATCGCCATCATCATGGATGGCAACGGGCGCTGGGCTCGGGCGCGCGGAGGAATCCGCTCGGACGGGCATCGCGCCGGCGTCGAGCCGGTGCGCATGGCAATCACCGAATGCGTGCGTCGCCACATCGGGGCGCTGACCGTGTTTGCCTTCAGCAGCGAGAACTGGGGACGGCCGCGGGACGAGGTGTTGAGCATCATGTCGCTGTTCGTTGAGTCGCTGGAAGGCGAAATTGCAGAGTTGCATCGCAACGGCGTGCGCGTGCGCTTCATCGGCGATCGCAGTCAGCTCGACCAGCGAATGCTGGCGAGTATGGCCACTTCCGAGCGCACCACGGCACAGAACCAGGTTTTGCAGTTGCAGATCGCGGTGAGTTACGGTGGTCGAGCGGACATCGTGGCCGCCGCGCAGGCTCTGGTTTCGCAGGCCGAGCGCGGGCAACTCAAAGCCGCAGAAGTGGACGAGGTGCGCTTTGCCCAGGGGCTGTCCTTGTCAGACGTGCCTGATCCGGATCTGTTCATTCGTACCGGCGGTGAGCACCGCATCAGCAACTTTCTGCTGTGGAACCTGGCCTACACCGAGCTGTATTTCACTGACCGGCTGTGGCCGGAATTCGACGTTTCGGAATTTGAGGCGGCGCTGCAGTTCTACGCGGCCCGTCAGCGCCGTTTCGGATTGACCTCCGAGCAGCTCCCGGCCGCCGAAGGCGAGCGTTAGCCGCGCCGCATGCTGCGCTTACGCATCCTGACCGCCGTGGCCCTGGCCGTACTGCTGATCGCAGCGATTCTGTATTTCCCGGCTTCGGTCACGTGCGTGATCTTTGTTGGCATCGTTTTGATCGGCGCCTGGGAGTGGTCGGCCTTCCTGAGCCTGGGAGCCGCAGGGCGTGCGCTGTACGTTGCGGTACTGGCGATGCTGGCTGTCTTGGGCGAGCGGCTGACGCTCGATCCCGGCTACTTCCTGCGCAGCATGGAGTTGGCGCTGTGCTGGTGGGCATTCGCCCTGATATGGATCGTGTGCGCGCCACAGCGCGGTGGCCGTCTGGCAGCGGGACTGGCCGGCATGCTCACGCTGCTGCCGACATTGATTGCGCTGGTGCGTATCGACAGCACCTGGAGCAACGGTGCGCAGTGGACGCTGTTCATCCTTGCCCTGGCATTTGCCGCGGATACCGGGGCGTTCTTCGCAGGACGGCAATTTGGCCGTCTGCCGCTCGCTCCGCGGGTGTCTCCCAACAAAACTTGGGAGGGCGTGATTGGCGGTATGCTGTTGGCGGCGGCCGTTGGCGGGTTCGGTGTCATCTGGTTTCGTCTGCCGGCGTTGAGCTTCCTGAGTCTGTGTCTGGCTGCGGCGGGCTGTTCGGTGATCGGCGACCTGAACGAGAGCCTGCTGAAGCGGCACGTGCATCTGAAAGACAGCGGTCGGCTGTTTCCAGGTCATGGCGGCATGCTGGATCGGATCGACAGCGTGACCGCGGCCACGCCGGTGATGGCCCTGGGATTGATCTGGTTGGGAGTTGGCAAATGAGACCGCTCGGAGCCATGGCTTTGGGGTTGATAGGGACTGACAGTCAGGCAGCAGGGTGCGGCGGATGACGATTGGCGTTGCGGTCCTGGGATCCACCGGCAGCGTGGGCGTCTCCACTCTGGAGGTGCTGGCGCTGCATCCCGAGCGCTATCGGGTCACGGGCCTGGCGGCGCGCAGCAACGCGGCCGGCCTGCTGGCGCAGTGTCAGCGCTTTCGGCCCGACTGGGCTTCGCTCGAGTCGCCCGAAGCGGCACGCGAACTGGAACGTGGAGTGCGTGCAGCCGGTCTGGCGACCCGGGTGGCTGCCGGTGCCGACGCACTCGTCGAGCTGGCTGCCGACGCCAAGGTCGGCTATGTGATGGCGGCGATCAGTGGCGCGGCGGGGCTGCGTTCGACCTTGTCAGCGGCGGCTGCCGGCAAGCGGCTATTACTTGCCAACAAGGAATCGGCGGTCATGGCGGGCTCATTGCTCCTGCGCGCTGTCGAGTCCGGAGGAGCAGAATTGGTCCCGATCGACAGCGAGCACAACGCCATCTTCCAGTGCA
>DATMRM010000061.1:0-14423 GCA_035566155.1 Steroidobacteraceae bacterium
CTGTCCGGAATACAAGGTCACCGCAGTGCAGGTCACACGCGTGACGCAGCCCTCGGCCTGGCAGCGCCGGCACAAGGAGTTCGATGAGCAGCAGCGCCGGCTGGCTCACGTCGAGGCGTCCTCTGAATGAGCGCCGAGCACCTGGCACAAATGGCGAACGACATCGCGCATTTCTTCGCCTCTGAGACGCGTCACGAAGATGCCATCGCTGGCATCGCCAACCACATCGACAAATTCTGGGATCCACGTATGCGTCGACAGATCGAAAAACATCTGGCTGAAGGCGGGGAAGGTCTGGAGCCACTGGCCCGGGAAGCCGTGGCACGTCTGACGGCTGCGGTCACGACGTGAGGAGGCTGCCAGCGCGCGCCGCCGCGACCGCGGCGCTGGGCCTGCTGCTGCTCGGCAGTGTGGGCCATGCCGCCGATCCGGTACCGCCAGCCCGAATGACGCCGCCGGCGGCCGCCACCGCGACCAAGCCTTCGCTACCCACGTGGGCCCAGACGCGCAGCGACATTCCGGCTGATCCGGCGGTGCGATTCGGCACGCTGCCGAATGGGATGCGATACGCCCTGATGCATAACGCCACACCGCCCAACCAGGTGGCGCTGAGACTGCGTATCGGCTCGGGCTCGCTCGAGGAGCAGGCCTCACAGCAGGGACTGGCGCATTTCCTGGAGCACATGGCCTTCCGCGGTTCCAAATCCGAAGCTGACGGTGAGGTCAAGAAATCCCTCGAGCGCCTGGGGTTGCAGATGGGAGCCGATACCAACGCCTTTACCGCTCAGACCGAGACGGTCTACAAATTTGACCTCGCCCGCAACGACGATGAATCGATCGATCACGGCCTGCTGCTGATGCGCGAGACCGGGGATGCGCTGACGCTGGATCCGAAGCTGTTTGACGTCGAGCGCGGCGTGGTCGAATCCGAACTGCGCCTGACGGATGTGCCGGCGCGACACATGAACGATGAACTGCTGGGGTTCATCCTGCCCAACCAGCTGGCGAGCGAGCGTCTGCCGATCGGCAAGAAACCGGTACTGGATGCCGCGACCGTGAGCTTGCTGCGCGACTACTACCGCAAGTGGTACCGCCCGGAGCGCGCGACACTCATCGTCACCGGTGACATCGACGTCGACAGCATCGAAGGCAAGATTCGTGCGCGCTTCGCCGACTGGAAGGCCAGCACTGCCGCTGCGCGCGATCCGGACTTGGGCAAGCCGACGGTGCGCAAGCCCGACGCCAGGGTATTTACCGAAGACGGCGCGCCTGCACAGGCACAGTTGCTGTGGGTCACACCCTACGACGCATCCGTCGAATCGGTTGCCAGGGATCGTCATGCGACGCTGCGTGATCTGGGCTTTGCGGTCATCAATCGACGTCTGCAGGCGGCGGCAGCGGCGGCCGATCGCAAGTTCCTGTCGGCCGGCGTCGGTCATCGCAGTCCCGCCTATTCGGCGGAGATCGGCGCGCTGGTGGTGGCCTATGAGGCGGACCAGTGGCGGCCGGCGCTACTGGCCGCAGAAGCGCTGCGTCGCCAGGCGGTGGAAGGTGGTATTCAACAGGCGGAGCTCGATCGCGAGATCGATGCCTACCGCTCGCGGCTGAAAGCCGAAGTCGCGGGTGCGGCAACCCGTACCACCCCGCGGCTCGCCGACCAGCTGGTTCTGTGCGTGGATGAGGATCAGGTCTTTTCAAGTCCACAGCAGGATCTGGCTCAGTTCGAAGCCGTCGTGAAGGATCTGAGCGCGGACACCGTCAATGAAGTATTGCGCGCGGAATTCATGAGTGGCGGCCCACTGGCATTTGTGTCCAATCCCAATGAGATTCCCGACGGCGACGAACGCGCGCTGGCGGCGCTGAATGACGCCGAGCGAGCGAGCGTCGTTGCCGCAGCGGCCGTCAAGAAGGAAGCCTGGCCCTACACAAACTTCGGCACCAGCGGCAGCGTTGCCGAAAGAAAGAGGCTCGAGGATCTGGATCTGACGGAAGTGCGCTTCGCCAACGGCGTACGCCTCAACATCAAGCCCACGAAGTTCCGGGCCGATCAGGTCCTGGTGTCGGTGCATCTGAGCGGCGGGCGCGCATCCTTGCCGACCGATCGGCCAACTCTGGACTGGGCTGCTGCGGCGCTGGTACTGGGGGGCACCGGTAAACTTGATTTCTCGGCGATGACGCGGGTTTTGGCGGGTAAGAACTATCGGGTCAGCTTTGTGGTCAACGACAGCAGCGATGCGTTTACCGGCGAAGCCACCACCGCGGATCTCACGACCCAACTGCAGGTGCTGGCAGCCTACGTCACCGATCCCGCGTTCCGCATCGAGGCCTTCGAGCAGGTGCGTGGTCTGGTGCAGCGCCAGCTCACCCAGGTCGAGAGCAGCCCGCAGGCTGTGTTCTCGCTGTACCTGCCGAGCCTGTTGCATTCCTCCGACGCTCGTTGGGCGACCCCGACCGCGGCGCGGGTCAATGCGGCGCAGGCGGATGAGCTCAAGGGCGTACTGTTGCCAGCGCTGGCTCACGGTGGCATTGAGATCACGGTCGTCGGCGATGTGACGGTCGATCAGGTGATCGACTCTGTCGCGGCCACTTTCGGCGCGATTGCCGCGCGCCCGGAAGGTGCAGCCCCCGCGATGGAGGGTGTGCGTTTCCCTGCCGCGACGGCCACGCCAGTGAGTGTCGTGCACCACGGACCGGCCGAGCAGGGCGTCAGCGCGATCGCCTGGCCAACCGCTGATGTCTTTGCGAACACCCGGCAGGTGGCGGTGCGAGCGCTGCTGGCCGACGTCATCTCTGCGAGGCTGTTTGACAGTGTGCGCGCTGCCGATGGGGCCGCGTATTCGCCGCGCGCGGTCGCATCGAGTTCGACGGTCTTCAAGGACTATGGCTATCTGCTGGCACTCGCAGACGTGCCGCCTGCGAAGTCGCAGACGTTCTTCGACGCGATGCGCAAGATCGAACACGACCTCACGACTGATCCTGTGTCGGACGACGAGCTGAATCGCGTGCGCACGCCGGCGTTGGCCAAGCTCGCGCAATCGCAGCAGAGCAACGGCTACTGGATCGGATCGCTCGACCGCGCGCAGTCCGATCCGCGCTTCCTGGACCTCGAACGAGGGCGTGCTGCGAGCCTGAAGGCCGTCACCGCGGCCGACATTCAGGAAGCAGCCAAGTCCTATCTGGTGGACGATAAAGCCTTTCGCCTGATCGTGCAGTCGGCCGGCGCTCCATAGCGCCGGCCGACGCGTCACCTACTGCGTGAGCACATTCACCTTGCTGGTATTGTCGTCATTGAAGTAGATGATCTGATTGCCAGCGCTATCGACCGTTGCGGCGATCCCGAACAGCGCGCCGGCCATCCCGCCATCGAGCTGCAGCGGCTTGCCGACGAAGCCGAGCGATGCGGAAATCTCAAACGCGAGATTCGGCGTGGACGGACTGTCAAGGTCACCGTTGCCGACGATCAGATCGCCATCCATGAGCAGCGCCGCGCTGATCGGCGCATTGAACTGCCCACCTGAAGCAATCACGCGTGCGAAGGCCGCAGACGGGCCGCTGAACTGCAGCGCCGGCGTGGGCGTCGCGCCACCGCAGCCGCCGTTCACCAGAACACCGTCGCTGCCGATCTTCGACACGTTCGACAGGGCGAGCACGCTGTAGGAGCTGGTATCCACCACATAGAGCGTGTCGATCGACGGATCGTAGGTCAGGCCCGCCGGAGCATAGATCGCTCCGGGCTTACCGGACCCGCAGAAGCCCTTCGCGATCTCGGTGAAGTTCGCCGCAGCATCGCCGTTGAGCTCGATGCGATCGATGCTGGCAGTGCCAGTCCCGCTGCCGACGTTGGTCACATACAGCGCCGCCGGCGCTGCGCTGGTCGCGGGCACGTACGCTGCTCCCCAGGGCTGCGCGAACGGTTCCGCGGCAAACGCACTGCCAAGCGTCCCGGTGCTACTGACCAGCGGCAGCGTATTGGCGGAATAGGCCGCCGCCGCAATACTGTCATCCGCCAGCATCGCCACCGCATTGCAGCCCTGCAGGCTGGTGGATTGAGCGATGTTGTAGGGTGTGGCCCCGGCACTCGGATGCAGCCCGACGAGTGTCGTGCCGGCGCCCTCGGTGCCCGCGCTGTCGTTGAAGTTGCACACGATCAGATCGCCTTGCGCGATCGGCCCCGACGTTGCCGGTGCAATCGTCAGTCCATACGGGTTGCCGCCCTGCGCGGCGGTTGGCGCTGCGGCATCGACCGTCGAGCCGATGACCGCGATTCTGCTCAATTGACTGAGGATGGAGGGACCTACCGTGACAGTCACGGTGCTCGCCGTTGCCGCGCCCCCGGAGCCGGCGCACGACAAGGTGTAAGTGAAGCTGCCGGTGGCGGCCGGAGCTACGGTCAACGAACCGTTCGTCGGTTGTGAACCGCTGAAATTTCCGCCCATTCCGTTGGACGTGCTGGCAGTGCAGGACGTTGCGTCAACCGAGCGCCAGGACAGGGTCAGCCTCTGACCCAGGCGAATGCCCGATGCTTGTGCCGGTGACGAGAACGAAACCGATGCGGCCGGTCCGTTGTAACCACTGCCGCCGCAACTGCTGAGTGCGGAGGCGCCGACGCAAGACAGCAACGTGCTAACAGTCGCACGTGTGTATCTCATGGAACTCCTCATAGGTAGCAAAGAAACGCGTCCTTGAGTTCCGCAATCATTAGAAAAAGTTTTCGTGTTCGATGAACACCTCGTTACATTTCATTGCAAATGGTTTGCGCTCACAACGGTTGCACCAGTAGCGCGCGACGTTGCGCTGGCCGCACCAAACGCTTGACCGCGGCCGGGCAGAATGAGGCAATACCCGCACCAAACAGGTATCATTCATGAGTAGACTAGAATCGTTTGCTGTCTATTCCACACACGAAGGATCCACACATGAAACGCTTAGTCGTAGCCGGTCTCTTGTCGACCGTGATTCCGCTGGCCGCGCTCGCGGCTTTGAAGCAGAACGATGCTGCGCCAGCTTTTACCGCGCAGGCTTCGCTGGCAGGCAAGACCTTCCAGTACTCGCTGAAGGATGCCCTGAAGAAAGGAACGGTGGTCGTGTACTTCTATCCGTCGGCGTACACCGGTGGATGCAATATTCAGGCGCACACGTTCGCAAGCAACATGGACAAGTTCACCGCCGCCGGCGCGAGCGTCGTCGGTGTGTCGCTCGACAGCATTGAGCGGCTCAATGATTTTTCCAAGGACCCGGACTATTGCGCCGGCAAACTTCCGGTCGCCTCCGATGCGGATGGCAAGATCGCGAAGTCCTACGACCTGCAGGTCAGGGATGCGGTGGCGGGCGCCAAGGACACGCGCGGGGTGGAGATCGGTCACGGCTTCGCGGAGCGCACCACCTTCGTGGTGACCTCGGACGGCAAGATCGCTGCTACTATCGGCGGCATGAGGCCTGACGACAATGTCGATCATGCACTCCAGGTTGTGCAGCAGCTCGCTGCCAAGAAATAGTCGAATCATTTTTCGACGAGTCATTTTCAACAATCAATCATTTTCAACAATCAACAAGGGGTAGCAACCATGGGTATGAACAGCAAGCCATCTCGGCTCTACGCAATCCTGGCTTCGGCGACGCTCGCCATCGCCAGCGCCTCGGCAATGGCCGCGGACGTCAAGGTCAAGCTGGTCGGAGCGGAGGAAACCCCGCCGGTGACCACCACTGCGACCGGCAGCGGCACCATCACCGTCGGCGCCGACAAGTCCATCAGCGGCTCGGTCAAGACGACCGGCGTGGAAGGGGTCGCGGCCCACATTCACTCCGGCGCGGTGGGCCAGGCCGGCCCGCCAATCATTCCGCTCACTAAAGGTGCGGACGGAGCCTGGAGCGTGCCGGCCGGCGCGAAACTCTCGGATGAGCAGTATCAGGCCTTCAAGGCCGGTAATCTGTATGTCAACGTGCACAGCGCGGAACACAAAGGTGGCGAGATCCGCGGACAGCTCAAGCCGTAGAGCGTGACGTACCGAAGGAATGGACAGCGGTGACGTGGCGAACATGGATGGCATTTCTGGCACTCTGCGTCATCTGGGGAGTGCCTTATTTCTTCATCAAGCTGGCCGTACAGGATGTATCGCCATTCGTCGTGGCATGGAGCCGCATCACCCTGGGTGCGCTGATATTGCTTCCCTATGCCTGGTACCGCGGCGCCTTGCGCGCCGCGTCCGGGCACTGGGGCGCGATCGCGGCCTTTGCATTCATTGAGTACGTTGTACCGTTCTCGGCCATCTCCTACGGTGAGCAGTTCATCGCCTCATCGGTGACCGGCATCCTGATGGCGGCGGTGCCGCTGTCGATTGCCGTGCTGTCGAGGTTCTTCGGAGTGCACGAAAAGCTCGGCACGTGGCGTCTGCTCGGGCTGATCATGGGTTTCATCGGCGTCGCGGCGCTGGTGGGTTTCGGCACGATTCAGGGCACGCAGGGCTGGATCGGGGTTGGCTGCATGCTGCTGGCAACGATCGGCTATGCCATCGGCCCGCTGATCATCATGCGTCACCTGAGCAAACTCGATTCGGCCGGACCGGCAGCCGGCTCTCTCTCGATCGCAAGCCTGGTACTGCTGGTACCGGCATTGCTGAGCTGGCCCACGCACCCGCCATCAGGCACTGCCGTGGCCTCGATTGCGATCCTCGGCGTGCTGTGCACCGCGCTGGCCATGCTGTTCATGTTCTATCTGGTGAGTCACGCTGGCGCCTCGCGCGCCTCGGTGATCACCTACGTCAATCCCGTCGTGGCG
This sequence comes from Steroidobacteraceae bacterium, assembly GCA_035566155.1. Classification (GTDB taxonomy): domain Bacteria; phylum Pseudomonadota; class Gammaproteobacteria; order Steroidobacterales; family Steroidobacteraceae; genus FEN-1191. Next base: position 6,776 of record DATMRM010000061.1, read on the forward strand.
ACGCTGCTCGGCACGCTCCAGCTGCATGAGCGGCTCGGCGTGGCCGGGGTGGTGGCCTTTGCACTGATTCTGCTCGGCTCATGGCTGGCTACACGCGGCACCCCTGCCCAGGGCGAGAGCCCGCCGGTCACTGAACTCGCGGCCTGACATAACGGCGCTTCCAGGCGGGTGTTTTCCGGTCAATCAGCTACACTGCTTCTACTATGCAACAACGCTTCACCGGTACCGAACGATACATTGCGACCGACGATCTGATGATGGCAGTCAATGCTGCCATCGTCCTGGCCCGTCCGCTGCTCATCAAGGGCGAGCCCGGAACGGGCAAGACGCAGCTGGCACAGGAAATTGCACGCTCGTTGTCGCGGCCGCTGTACGAGTGGCACATCAAGTCCACCAGCAAGGCGCAACAGGGTCTGTACGAATACGATGCCGTGTCACGCTTGCGCGACTCGCAGCTGGGCGATGAGCGCGTGCAGGACATCCACAACTACATCGTCAAAGGCCGTCTGTGGGAAGCCTTTGAGTCGGAAGTGCAGCCGGTGCTGCTGATCGATGAGATCGATAAGGCCGACATCGAGTTCCCGAACGATCTGCTGCGCGAATTGGATCGCATGGAGTTCTACGTCTACGAGACGCGCGAACTCATCAAGGCGACCCACCGGCCGATCATCATCATTACCAGCAACAATGAGAAGGAGCTGCCGGACGCGTTCCTGCGTCGCTGCTTCTTCCACTACATTCGCTTTCCCGACGCCGACACCATGCGCTCGATCGTGGATGTTCATTTCCCGGGCCTGAAACAGGAGCTGCTGTCGGAGGCGTTGCGCGCCTTCTTTGAAGTGCGCGAGACGCCCGGACTGAAGAAAAAGCCCTCGACCTCGGAGCTGCTTGACTGGATCAAACTGCTGGTGGCAGAGGATATTGACCCGGCGGCCTTGCGCAGCACCGACCAGAAGAAAGTGATCCCGATCCTGCACGGCGCACTGCTCAAGAACGAACAGGATGTGCATCTGTTCGAGCAGCTGGTGTTCCTGCACCGGCGGGCGCGTTAGCGCACCTTGAGGGCTCAGCGCGATGCTGGTGAAGTTCTTCTTCGAGTTGCGCCAGGGTGGGGTGCCCGTCACGCTCACCGAGTTCCTGACACTGCTCGAAGCGTTGCGTGCGCGTGTCGCGGACGTCTCGGCGCAGGACTTCTACTACCTCTCGCGGCTGTGCCTGGTGAAGGACGAGCGCCACTTCGACCGCTTCGATCGCGTGTTCGCCCAAGTGTTCCAGGGTGCCGAGAAGCTGTTCGCGCTGCTACTGCCGTCGATTCCATCCGAGTGGCTCAGGGCCGCGACCGAACGCAACCTCACCGATGAGGAAAAGGCGAAGATCGAGGCACTGGGCGGCTGGGACAAGCTGCTCGAAACCCTCAGGCAACGCCTGAAGGAGCAGAAGGAACGTCACGAGGGCGGCAAGAAGTGGATCGGTACCGCTGGCACGTCGCCCTTCGGCGCGCAGGGTTTCAATCCGGAAGGCATCCGCATCGGTCAGTCCGGCGGTCGTAACGGTTCGGCGGTCAAGGTCTGGGAGCGGCGCGAATACCGCAACTTCGATGACACGATCGAGCTGGGGACTCGCAACATCAAGCTGGCGCTGCGCAAGCTGCGCAAGTTCGCGCGCGAGGGCGCCCCGGATGAATTCGATCTGGACGGCACCATCCGTTCCACCGCGCGCAACGCCGGACTGCTCGACATCAAAATGATTCCGGAACGGCGCAATACCGTCAAGGTGCTGCTGTTTCTGGATGTTGGCGGCTCGATGGACTATCACGTGCGCGTGTGCGAGGAGATGTTTTCCGCGGCGCGTACCGAGTTCAAGCACCTGGAGCACTTCTACTTCCACAATTTCATTTACGAGAACGTGTGGAAGGACAACCGGCGGCGCTTCTCGGTCGTGACCTCGACCGCCCAGATTCTGCGCACTTACGGGCAGGACTATCGTGTGATTTTCGTCGGCGATGCCACGATGAGTCCGTACGAGATTCTGCAGCCCGGGGGCAGCATCGAGCACTGGAACAAGGAAGCCGGCGCGGTCTGGATGCAACGCATCTGCCGCACGTTTCCGCGCCTGGTGTGGCTCAACCCGGAAAACGAGCGCGCCTGGGAGCACTCACCGTCCTTGCAGCTCACGCGCGATCTGGTCAGCGCGCGAATGTTTCCGCTGACGCTGCATGGCCTGGATGAGGCCATGCGGGAGCTGCGCCGCCCGTTGCTGCGCCCGCAGGCGCCCGAAATCGTGGCGGAAGGCCCGCCGGTCGAGCCGCCACGGATCTGACGGTCAGCCCGGGGCGATCCAGCCGCGGACGAGGCCGATCAGGTCTATGACCAATAGCGCCAGCACGGGTATCGAGGTGAGGGCGAATCCGAAGCTGCGCTTGGACGGTTCGGCCACGTAGCTGATCTGATAAACCATCCGACCGATCAGATACACGGCCCCGATGAGCGCGATCCAATAGTAGGCGACCGGGGCCAGAGCGTTCGCGATCCACAGCGCCGGCAGAAACAGGATGATCTGCTCGATGCTGTTGAGCTGCACGCGATAGTAGCGTTCGAACATCTCATTCCCGGTTACGGCCGGTGCCTTGATCTGGTACTTGCCGCGGGCATTGCCCACGAGCGCACCGAAATACATCAGTTGGATGAGCGTCAGTATCGTGATGGTGATGGCCACGAGCGTGATTTTGGGCATGCGACACCGCTTGGAGTTGTTGGAGACTAGTGTAGCGCTTAGCCACCAGGTGTGGCATAGGGCCGGTGCTGCAGCCGTCTGCCGGGCGACCGGCGGCAACGTAGTTGTGTTGTCATCAGATGACGTTCTCTGTGCGCAGTGATTGAATCTCCGCGCCGCTCAGGCCGAGCTCGCTCAGCACCTCTTCGGTGTGCTCACCCAGCAGCGGTGAGCGCCGCACTTCCGTGGGGCTGTCGGATAGTTTGATCGGATTGCCCACCGACAAATACTTGCCGCGCTTCGGATGATCGACTTCGACGATCGTACCGCTGGCGCGCAGTGACGGTTCCGCTGCCAGCTCCTCCATCGACAGGATGGGTCCGCAGGGAATGTCATGCCCGTTCAGTTCTTCCATCGCCTGAAATTTGGTTTTTGTCTTGGTCCAGTCTTCAATCGCGGTGAAGACTTCCGTCAGTCGCGGCAGTCGCGCCGGCGGCGTGGCGTAGTTCGGATCCGTGATCCAGCTATCCTTGCCGATCACGCGGCAGATCTCCTTCCACACCGGTGCTTGCGTGATCACGTAGATGTAGGCATTGGGATCGCTCTCCCAGCCCTTGCACTTGACGATCCAGCCGGGCTGCCCGCCGCCGGAAGCGTTGCCTGAGCGGGGCACCGAGGAGAGGAACTGACCGTGCGGATACTGCGGGTATTCCTGCATCACGCCCGTACGTGCGAGGCGCTGCTGGTCGCGCAGTTTGACGCGGCACAGATTGAGCACACCATCCTGCATCGCTGCCAGGACTTTCTGTCCGCGACCGCTGCTCCTGCGCTGATAGAGCGCGCACACGATGCCGAGCGCCAGATGCAGACCCGTGCCGCTGTCGCCGATCTGCGCGCCGGTCACTAGCGGCGGACCATCATCGAACCCCGTGGTGGAGGCGGCCCCGCCGGCGCACTGCGCGACGTTCTCGTACACCTTGCAGTCCTCGTACGGGCCGGGACCGAACCCTTTCACAGAGGCCACGATCATCTTCGGATTGAGCTGCTGAATGCGCTCCCAGGTAAAGCCCATGCGATCGAGCGCGCCGGGGGCGAAGTTCTCCACCAGCACATCGCAGTGCTTGATCAGACGCTCGAGCACCGCCTTGCCGCGCGGATTCTTGGTGTCGAGCGTGATCGAGCGCTTGTTGTGGTTGAGCATCGTGAAGTACAGGCTGTCCACGTCCGGGATGTCACGCAGTTGCTCGCGCGTGATATCTCCGGCACCCGCGCGCTCCACCTTGATGACGTCCGCGCCAAACCAGGCAAGCAGCTGTGTGCAGGTCGGTCCTGACTGCACGTGCGTGAAGTCCAGTATGCGAACGCCTTCCAAGGCCTTTGACATTCAAACTCTCCCGGCGAACTTAACCAGTGTGCGCACCCACGGTATCCAAGGCGGTGCGCGTGCGCTGCAGATGCCTGGCTCGCATTGGCTTGAGCACGAGCATTCCCAGGGCTGCGGCGATGAGGTTGAAGACGACGCCGATCATGAACACCTGGTGCCAGCCACCCTTGACAGCCAGTGCCGTCGCCGAGGCCACCAGCAAGGAGCCGGCGCCTTTCGCGGTGTACAGCATGCCGGAATTGGCCGCGGCAAACTGCGAGCCGAAGGTATCGCCCTGAGTGGCGGGGAACAGGCTGTAGATCTCGCCGAACGCGCCGAAGTAAACCGCTGTGACCAGCACGAACAGGATCGGGTTGTGGCCGGACTGCGCCAGCGTATACAGGGCGATGGCACCAATGACGAACGCGATGGCCATCGTGTTCTCACGACCGATGTGGTCGGACACCCAGCCAAAGAACGGGCGACCAAACCCATCGAAGATGCGTTGCAGCGTGACCGCGAAGACGGCAGCCGGCAGCACCCAGCCTGCGAGGTCTACCGGTGTCTTGGCAATCCCGAAGTCCTTCGCGATCGAGGCGACATTTGGAATCAACGTCAGCCCGCCCGCTGCGACCAGCACGAACATGAGGTACATCACCCAGAAACAGGGGCTGCGCAGCACCTGCGCTGGCTGAAAACTGCGTCCCGCCTGATGGGACTTGGGTGCCGAAGCGATCAGGCTGGGAGCAGCCACCAGCAGTCCCATTGCCATGACCAGCACCACGGTGCCCTGCAACAGGCCGAAGAACAGGAAGGCGTGCTGATAGCCTGAAGTGTCGATCATGTTCTTGATCGGAATGACCGTCAGCGCTGCGCCGGCCCCGAACCCGGCAGCCGTGATCCCGGCGGCCAGACCGCGGTTGCGCGGGAACCATTTCAGAGCGTTGCCGATGCAGGTACCATACACGGAGCCAGTACCGACGCCGCCGATGACGGCCGCCACGTACAGCACAAACAGCGAACTGGCCATCGAATTGATGACCCACGCGATCGCGACCAAGACAGCGCCGGCGATCACCACCGGCCTCGGGCCAAAACGGTCGACCAGATAGCCTTCGACCGGGACCAGCCAGGTCTCAATGAGTACGAAACACTGGAACGCCACCTGAATTTCGGCTCGAGTCCAGTGAAACTTGGAACTCATCGGATCAACGAACCACGTCCAGCCGTACTGCAGATTGGCCACGGAGGCCATGCAGATGATTCCGAGGATCAGTTGAATCCAGGGATTCGCAAACACCGAGCCGCCGTAACTATTTTCCCTGGTGCCCATGACGACTGCTTCTGGTTGAGTTGAAGAGGAACGGGCGAGCGGCTCGTCCACGTCAACGTCGTCATCGGCACCGAATTCGCCCCCGCTCGTGGTACCCATGGTGCGTTCTTGTGATATACAGTGTCTGATATATCGTAGCAGAACCGCATGGCCTGATAGTGGAAACGAACGCCCTACTCGCCGGCACACTCGGGTTGACGCCGCTCAATTCAGCCAGCCTGCGCGATCAGGCCTATGTCCTGCTCAAGGACGCGATTGCGGCGACGGACATTTATAGTCAGCGTCAGGACTTACGGCTGGATGAGCGGCAATTGACCCAGGCTCTGGGCGTCAGTCGCACGCCGGTGCGCGAAGCGCTGACCCTGCTCGAGCAGGAAGGGTTCATCCGAACGGTGCCGCGCCGCGGTATCTTCATCGTGCGCAAGTGCCGGCGCGAGATCATCGAAATGATTCAGATGTGGGCCGCGCTCGAGAGCATGTCGGCCCGGCTGGCCACGCTGCATGCTTCCGATCAGGAGATCGGTAGACTCAGGCATCTGTTCGATGAATTCAAGAACTCCTCGCCGGCGGAACACATCGGCGAGTATTCGGATGCGAACATTGCCTTCCACCAGATGATCATCCGTCTGGGTGGCTCGCAGCTCATTGCCGACGCGACCAGGAACCTGTTCATTCACGTGCGCGCGATTCGCAAAGCCACCATCTCGCAGAATGATCGTGCCACCCGTTCGATCGTCGATCATCTCAGGATCATTGAGGCGCTTGAACAGCGCAACACCGAGCTGGCGGAGCGGCTCACGCGCCAACACACACTGGATCTGGCGGATCATGTCGAGCGTCACTGCGATTTCCTCGACTGATCTGCGCCCACATCTGTTGGGAGAGGCAGGATGAAAATAGCAATCGTCGGCGCAGGTGCCATCGGCGGCTTCGTCGGTGCCAAGCTAGCCCTGGCGGGCGAGCAGGTCACTTTCATGGTGCGCGGTGCGAACCTTGCGGCCATCCGCGCCAACGGTATCCGTCTGGTCATGAGCGACGGCACGGAACAGGTGGCCGGCCACGTCACCGCGAGCGACGACTACCACGCGACCGGACCGCAGGACATGGTGATTCTCGCGGTCAAGGCGCATCAGGTCGAAGCGCTGGTGTACGACGTGCCCAAACTGTTCGGGCCTGACACCGTGGTCGTGACGATGCAGAACGGCATCCCCTACTGGTACTTCCATCGTCACGGCGGCGAGCTGGCCGGTACCGTGCTACGCAGCGTCGACCCGCATGGCCTGATCGGACAACACATCACCCCGGGGCGCGTGATCGGCTGCGTGGCCTACCCGGCATCGGAACTGACCGCACCGGGGGTGATTCATCACATCGAAGGGGACCGCTTTCCGGTTGGAGAACTGGATGGATCGACCAGCGCCCGGGTCACGCAGGTGTCCGAGTCGTTCATCCGCGCGGGCTTCAAATCGCCGATCCTGGAGAACATTCGCTCCGAGATCTGGCTGAAGCTGTGGGGCAATCTCACATTCAATCCGATCAGCGCACTGTCGCGAGCCACGCTGGTGGATATCTGCCAGTTCCCGCCCACGCGCCTGCTCGCCGAGATGATGATGACCGAAGCGCAGAATATCGCTCACAAGCTCGGCATCACGTTCCGCGTGCCGATCGAGCGGCGCATCGCCGGTGCCGAGAAGGTTGGCAAGCACAAGACCTCGATGCTGCAGGACGTGGAGGCCGGGCGCGAGCCGGAACTGGATGCGCTGGTCGGATCGGTGGTGGAGCTGGGGCGACTGACCCATACACCCACACCGACGATTGACACCGTTTACGGATTGTCAGGCCTGCTGGCGAAGGTCATCGCCCAGAGCAAGGCCGACAAGTGAAGCACTGGGCACGATTCCGGAGACACTCGAATCAACAGTTCGGATTCGGCCTGCTGCAGGGCGAGCGCATCACCGAATATAGCGGCGATCTGTTCGGCGAAAGCCGGGCGAACGGTGCGAGCGTGGCGCTGTCGGAATGCGCGCTGCTCAGTCCGTGCCTGCCTTCGAAGTTCATTGGGCTGTGGAACAACTTTCACGCACTCGCGGCCAAGATCGAAAAGGCCGAGCCGGCGCACCCGCTGTATTTCATCAAGGCGAGCAGCGCTCTGGCCGGTGAGGGCGACATCATCCGTCGCCCGCGCAGCTATCAGGGCAAGATCTACTACGAAGGCGAGCTCGGCATCGTCATCGGCACGC
>DATMRM010000062.1:0-5972 GCA_035566155.1 Steroidobacteraceae bacterium
CGCGTTGATCCGGTCGCGATGGCGGTGGGCCCATTTCTCCTGCTTGGGCGCCGTCATGCCCACGAACACGACGTCCGGCGCAAAGGCGTTGATGCGCTCCAGCATGAGGCGGTTGTCGGCGTCATCGAACTGCGGCTTGAACGGCGGTGAGTAACAGCCCACGGACAGCTGCGGATAGTCCAGCGCCGCACGGCGGCGAATCTTCTCCAGCGTGTCCTCGGATGAGCCGAGAAAGAACACCCGTCCGCTCTGCGCATTGAGCTTACGCATAAAGAAGAAGAACACATCCGGACCCTGGTTGGGCTTGATGGGGCGGCCGTCGAGCAGAATGCTGCCGAGCGCAAAGTACACCCCGTCCAGCACGAGGAAATCCGCCTCCAGCAGCGCCTGGCGAAACTCCGCATCGCGGGTGGCGATGCCGTAGGAATTGGGGCTGATCGTGCTCACGGTGGCGCACCGCTGGCGCAATGGAATCTTGTCGAGATCATCGGAAAACACGCGAAATCCGAAGACTTCGACGCACTTGATGGGTACGTCGTTCATCGTCACGGGCTCAGGCGGTCGGCGAACGGGGGCGCTGGTATGAGTTCTCACGAAACAGCTCGTTGTCGTGCCGCGCAAAGAACAAATCCATCTGCCACAGGCTGCCATCGAGCGGCCGCTGCATCGGGTCCGCCGCATTGAAGCAACGGAAGCCGGATGACTCGAGCAGCGCGCACATCTCGTGAAACAGCAGCGTTCCTTTGGTGTGGCGGTAGTTGTAGACCTCCATGACGATGAAGTGCGTGTCGCGCAGGGTCCTTGCGGCACCCTTGAGGATCGGCACCTCGAAACCGTGGGTATCGAATTTCAGGAGGAACGGCCCCACGCACTGCTTCAGCGCGGCGATCGCATCGATGGAACGCGAGGGCACTTGTCGCACCGCTCCCTCGCTGCCGCCGACCGTGCTGCCGTCGAGGTCGGCGCCCACCGCAAGCTCGACGATCTGTTCGTCCTTCTCCCCTGCCACGCACAGCGCGTAGTCGAAGCGCGGATCACTGTCCCGCAGCGCCTTGAGGCGCGCCTCGCGCTCGCGCAGCGGCTCTACAGCGATGAACCTCGCCTGCGGGAAGAACCTCATGGCACGCCGGCTCCAGCGTCCGTCGGAAGCGCCGATGTCGATGACGGTGCGCACCTGCACCGCGCGCGCCGACATGCTGCGCATGACCGAGTCCATGTCCATGCCGCTTTTGTATAGCTGCACTCCAAAGGGCTTGAAGGCGGCGTTAGCGATCCGCAGCAGTCGCCGCTTCATTCAGGCCACCCCGGGCGCGCGGCCATCGCCGGCAGCAATCGGAGCCAGGAGCCTGGCGATCCAGGTTCGCAGCGCATAGCGCTCCACCGCGTCCGCGAACTGCGCCGGACGCACGAGGAACGCGCGCGTCGGGAACTCACCGTCCACACCGAGGACAAACACCGAGTCGGCGGTATACAGATCCTCGCCCATGAGGTCGCGATTCGTTGTGATCAGCTTGCGATGCGCCCCGAGTGCCTCAAAGGTCCGCATTGAGAGGCCCGACTGCAGGTTGTTTGGAAGATCAAGGATCGCGCGCGCACGGCCGTAGAACCCCAGCAGGCGCTGTTCAGACAGTGATCTGAAGTGCACTCCTCGCAGCCGGCGCGCGTGCAGCAGCATCCGCAGGTAGAGAAACGGCGAAACCACGAGATAGTCTATCAGGGACACACCGTTGGCTCGCGCCACGGCACGGAACTTCTCGAGTTGTTCGTAGCGCCCGAGGCTTACCGCCGTCCCAACAAACGCTACATCGCAATCTGCCGCCAGCGAGGACCGCAGGGAGCGGAAGCGCTCGGCGTAGAACAGCGGCAGGTAGTCAAGACCGTGAACGCGGCTGTCGGCCCGGTCGAAGGTACAGGTGCGGTCGAAGTAGCGAACGTAAGGCAGATAGTCATGGGTTCGCAGCGAGTCCCAGTAGTACAGCACGAAGCGCGCCGACGCGAATGCGGCGCGATACTCCTGCACCAGGTCCCCGATCTGGTGCACCTGGATGAACAGCACCACGTCCGGGGACGCGTGCCGCAGGCGCGCGATCGCGGCGCGGTGGTAGCGCTGGAGCCAGCCTGGCGCGAGGCGACCCGTTTTCTTCAGGATCCGGTAGGCGAGATTCGCCGGCTCGATGGGCAGGAAATGCACCACGGCGCCGAAGCTGTCCGTCAGTTCCAGCGCTATTTCGCGGGTATAGAAAAAGTAATCACGCCCCACCAGCAGGACCGTCTTGCCGCGCAGCAACTGCTCCATCTCAGGCGCGCTCCACGGCCCGCGCTGCCGGGGCGAAGCGCCGGCGTAGCAGCAGGCCGCTGAAGATGATCATCAGAAAAAATGGCGTGAAGATTATGGATTCGCTCATCAGGCCCAGCAGCAGCAGAATCCCCACCAGGATGCGCTGCGGAAACAACACCTGGCGAAACATGCCGATCAGAAACGGAATGCTCAGAGGAATGCCGATGCTGTAGAGCAGGAAGACGACGCCGTTGCTGTTGCTGCGGTCCAGGGTAATCTGGCCCGGCAGCGAGGTGTCCGCGTACCCCAGGCGGTTGGCCGCGCGATGGTACTGCTCGTAGTCGAAGCCAATGCCCAGCCAGGGATTCTCGAGGACGACATTCGCCCCCGTGAGCAGATCGTACTGACGTACGAGGAATGAACCCTGAGATTCTCCGGTGAGCTTTTGCTTGATGTTGCCGGATGCCACGAACACCAGCGGCACGATCAGAATAACTGCAAACATGAACTTGGCGATCCGCGCCGGCAGGCTGCCCCGATTGATGTAACGCGTGGTCACGTACGTGCCTACCAGGATCAGGCAGATGATGACTCCGGTGGTCGACTGGGTCGCGAACAAGGCGGCCACCGCCAGGATCGACCAGCGGGTGCTTCTGAACACGAACAGCGCCAGATACACGAATATGTTCAGGTAGATCTGGAACACTCCCGGTTCGTAAAAGAAGCCGTCGGGTCGGACCAGTGTCGTGCTCTCCTCGAGGGTGTAGTGGAAATTGAACACCCCGAGAAGTGTGTAGTAGTAGGTGTCCTGCACGTCGATTGGGATAAACAGCCAGCTCAGGGTCTCCCCCAGCAGCACCGTGAGTACGGACTGCCACGCCATGAACTTCAGGATCGCGTACAGGTCGCGCTGCAGCGCGCCGCGGTCGGCGTGCAGGTAGACATCGAGCAGCAGCAGCCCGGCGACGAAGTTGGCGAAGCGGATCGCGGTTGATTCCGGCTCGCCGGCTTCGGTGCGAAACAACGCGACGCTGAAGATGATCGCCAGCAGCGCTACTGCGGGCAGCATCTCGCGCTTCAGGTCGATCAGCCAGCCGCGTGCGGCAAGACACAGCACCACGATCAGCACCAGGACCGGTAGCCGCGGCATCAGCAGCGAGCCACCGCTCATCAGCACCGCGAGCAGCAGGATGATGCGGCGGTTGAGGTCGGACTTGCGCAGGCTCACAGCGATTCCCCTGGCCGCAGCAGGCGCGCTGGCGCCGACCGCCGCTCAGTCCAGAAAGTTGCCTTGGGAATCGGTTTTCCTCCACGTGCCACGGTCCGCACAGTATCGCTTCACCGGTATTGCGGGCGCGCCCACCGCCACGCAATAGTCGGGCAGGTCGCGGGTCACCACGCTGTTGGCCCCGATCACGCAATTCCGGCCGATCCGGCAGCCGATGATGCAGGCGTTTTCGCCCACCCAGGAGCCGGCGCCGATTACCACATCCGCAAGTTGCCGCACCGGCTGCTCGAGGACCGCGCGCCGCACGTCCTGGTACTCGTGCTGATTGTCCGAAATGTAGACGCGGTCGGCAATCAGCACGCGCGCGCCGATGTCGATGCGCCGGGTGCAGATTATGTGGGCGTGGTTGCCGATCTGGGTGCCCGCGCCCACGTCGATCGCGGGCACGACGCCGTTGCTGCCGACGGCCGCAAGATATGCGCCGTACTGCAAGGTGACACCGTCCTGCAGACGGATGTAGCGGCAGCCGACGATGCGCAGCGGCCAGACCACGCGCACGCGGCGGCCGAAGCCTGCGAACCACGGCGCGAACAGCGCCCGGTAGAGCACTACCGACAGATGATCGCGGATTCTGAAATGCATCATGCCGCTGCGGTTCCCTTGCGGCCGAACAGTTCGAAGCGAAACTCCGGGTGCGTGCGCGCGATGACCAGGTACCCGGCGGTGATGATCAGGGCCATCAGGGTGTAGACGGCGCATTTGATGATCGACAGCGTGTCAAGATCGATCGTGCCGGTGACTAGAATATAAAGCCCCACGAGTCCCGCGGTGGCCACCGTGCCCAGACCGTAGGCATAGAAGTAGTAGCGGTACTGGATAAGGACGTTGAAGACGATCGCGAATGGATTGCTCAGTCCGAAAATCAGCACCCCGGGTGTCAGCAGGTACACGTAGCGCAGGTCAGGGAGATATTTCGGCAGCAGCAGCGCGACTACCGGCGCTGCCAGCGGCCACACGCACAGCATGACGGCGGCGGAATAATAGAGTGTGACGCGGAAGAAGGCTCGCAACTCCTGCTGCATGCCGGCCCGGTCCTGCTGCATGTGCGTCTGGACCAGCCTCGGCAGAAACACCGCCCCCAGGGATGTTGGCACGAGATTGTAGAGATTCAGGAACAGCAGCGCGAGGTAGTAGTGTCCCAGCCCCGCCACGCCGATGCAGGAGACGATTGACCAGCGCTCGATCTGGCTGTTGATGGTCAGGAATATCCCCGTCAGAAACACCACGAACCCCGCGGCCAGGATCCTGCGGAACAGCGGCGCCGAGACCGCCCAGCCGCTCGGCCGCAGGCCGGGCTCCATCACGAGCAGACAGACGACGAACATCAGGGGCTGCAGCACGATCGATGCAAGACAGATCGGCAGCGGCGCGCGCCTCACGACCGCCAGCGGCGCGAGCGAGGCCAGGGCGGATAGCATGTTCACCAGGTTCAGCCGCCGCAGCATGACGGTGGCAAGCAACTGGTTGGTCATCCAGTTTCTGACGATGGTGAGGATCCCGGCGCAGACGCCGAGAAGCGTCACCAGCGCCACGCCGCCATCACCCGGAAACAGCGCCGCGCTGATGCCGCCGACCGCAAACAAGGCGAGCGTGAGCGCGCCCACGAACGTGTAGACCAGGTTGTTGATCTGGGTGGCCGCCGCACCCGTTTCAGAGCACAGCAGTCGATAGCCGCCGTTGATGACACCGAACTGCAGCGCGCTGATCAGCAGGATTATCGTCTGCATGAGCGCCGCCAGGCCCAGATCCTGGTAGCCGAGTACGCGCATCGACACGTAGCTGCGCAGCAGGAACGCCATGTTGACGACGACGTTGACCAGCACGAATGACGTGCGCTCATTGATCAGGGAACGGACCGAGCGGAACATTGGCGCAGTGACCGCTCTACAATCCGAGCGCGCGCGTGATCGCCTCGACTACCCGCAGCCGATTGTGCGCGTCATACAGGTCGGGATGGGGAAAGGGATTCCCCGCGTGTGACTGTTCGGCCATGCTGGCAACAAAGTCGCTCACGCGCTCCAGCTCGAGCGTCGTGCCGGTCAGCGGCGCACCCAGCTCGCGTTTGAGCGCCGCGAAATCGCTGATCGCGGTAACTGCGGCGAAACGGTCGTAAAAGATCTGCCCGAGCACATACACCTTCTTGCCGAGCACTGCGGCCTCCCATCCGAGCGTGCTGGTCAGGGTGACGACGCGCTGCGCGACGGCCAGGACCTCGCGCCCGTGGACCTCGGCGGGCAGATAGTACAGGCCCGAGCAGCGGCGCCTGATGTCCCAGAACTTGCGCCGCAGCAGCGAGCCCTTGTCGACCGGATGCTCCTTGACCACCAGGACCTGGTTGCCGTTCAGGCATCTGAGGATGTTCTCGATGGTGGCGGCCTGGTTAGCATAGAACTCCGACATGTAGTT
>DATMRM010000063.1:0-15468 GCA_035566155.1 Steroidobacteraceae bacterium
GGCTGCGAGAACTCGAGTACCAGCAATTGACCGCCGGGCTTGAGCACGCGGTGAATCGAGGCCAGAGCGGCGGTTTTGTCGGTCACATTGCGCAATCCGAATCCGATCGTTACGCAATCGAACTGCGATGAGGCGAATGGCAGACGTTCGGCATCGGCCTGCACGTACTGGATATTGGCGATCAGTCCCCGGTCGGTCAGCCGGTCGCGACCGCGCGCGAGCATGCTGCGGTTGATGTCAGACAGCACGACCCGTCCGCGCTCTCCGACCTGGCGAGCCATTCCGGCAGCCAAATCTCCGGTTCCTCCAGCCAGATCCAGTGCCTGCTGACCGTCGCTCAAGCCGGTCAGACGCAGCGTGAAGTGTTTCCACAGCCGGTGCGCGCCGCCCGACATCAGGTCGTTCATGAGATCGTAGCGCCCGGACACCGAGTCGAAAACTGCCCGCACGCGCGTTGCTTTCTCCTTCCAGGGCACCTGCTGGAAGCCGAAATCTGTATTGCCCGACCTGCCTTCGCTCATGGGGACCCCGGTGAAAAACAGTCCGACATTCTAGGGTCGGCGATTGGATGAGTCATAATGACGGCTGACAATTGAGCGAGTAAAGGACTAATTTAGTCTTATATGCCCGAGCCGATATCGCCGCATCCGACAGCTAGACTGGTTCAAAAATGCTGGCATTTGCGCCCCAGTTCGTCGAGAATCCGGCTCCGGTTGCTGGCCCAAAAGGTAAGCAGCCGAGTGGGGGTCTTGTGAAGATTTGGCCGGGTGAAGTCGCCCGGCCTTTCTTTTTTGCGCCGACAGACGGTACTCATCCTTAAGACGCGCGCTCGACACTGTCCGCCCTCAGCACCGGCAGCGGTCAGCGCCGATGTCCCGAGTGCTCGACGCGCGCCAGATACTCCGACCAGAGTTGTTCGCGCTGGCACCCAAGCTGGTAGAGATACTTCCACGTGTACAGGCCGGTATCGTGGCCATCGTCAAATGACAGTTTCACCGCGTATTGCCCGATCGGCTCGACCGCGCGTATCCCGACCTGCTGCTTGTCGAGGACCAGCACGCGCTGATCGGGACTGTGCCCCTGAACCTCAGCGGAAGGTGAATGCACGCGCAGGAATTCGAACGGCAACTCGAAACGGCTGCCGTCGTCGAAGCTCACCTCGAGCACTCGCGAGCGCTGGCGCAGCTTGATTTCTGTGGCTTGAACAGTGTTCATGGCTGATTCGCATCCTGACGGTTGATTTGTAATACTGGGAAATCGGCGGCGGGCTATGGGTGAGTATGAAATCGACCGACACCTCTAATCCTGACTATTTCCATCGCGTCGTGGATTGTCAGTGGGCCTGCCCGGCCCACACCGATGTACCTGAGTACATCAGACTCATCGCCCAAGGTCGCTATACCGACGCTTATATGTTGAATCGGGAATCCAATGTGTTCCCGGGAATTCTAGGCCGAGTCTGCGATCGGCCGTGCGAGCCGGCCTGTCGCCGCAGCCGGGTCGAAGACAAACCGGTCGCCATCTGCCGGCTGAAGCGCGTCGCCGCAGACCTGAAAGGGGAGCTCGGCGGGTTGCTGCCCAAAGCGCCGGCGATCAAGAACGGCAAGCGCATTGCCTGCATCGGTGCCGGACCGGCCTCCCTGACGATCGGCAACGATCTGGCGCCACTGGGTTATGAGGTCACGATCTTTGAACAGAACGCCGTCCCGGGCGGACTGATGCGCAGCAACATCCCTTCGTTTCGGCTGCCGCAGTCAGTGCTCGACGAAGAGATTGGAATGATTCTCGACATGGGAGTTCATCTGAAACTCTCCTCGCCGATCGAAAGCCTCAAGCAGCTGCTGGATGAGGGCGGCTTCGACGCGGTTTTCGTCGGTTCCGGCGCACCAAAGGGCAAGGAATTGAAGCTGCCGGGCCGCGACCAGACCGATCGCATACACATCGGCATCACCTGGCTCGAGTCGGTGGCATTCGGTCACATCGGCTCGATCGGTGAGCGCGTGCTGATCATCGGCGTGGGTAACACCGCGATGGACTGCTGCCGCACGTCGCTGCGCCTCGGTGCGCACAGCGTCAAAGTGATGGCACGCAAGCCGCGCGGCTTCTTCAAGGCATCGGAGTGGGAGCTCGAGGATGCTGAGGAAGAAAACGTCGAGATCATCGTCAATCACTCGCCGAAGTCATTCGTGATCGAGCACGGCAAGCTCACCGGCATGCTGTTCGACAAGATGGAATACGATCTGGAAAACGCAGTCATCAAAGCCGAGCGCCTGGTGGGCGAAGTGATGATCCCGTGCGATGACGTGATCCTCGCGATCGGCCAGGAGAATGCGTTCACCTGGGTCGAACGCGACATCGGCGTCAAGTTCAACAAGTGGGATCAGCCGGTGGTCGATGAGACCACCTTTCAGTCCACCCACTCCAAAGTGTTCTTCGGAGGCGATGCCGCCCAGGGGCCGAAGAACATCATTTGGGCCGTCGAGCAGGCACACCAGGCTGCAATCTCGATCCACAACTATTGCTGCGGCGTTGCGGTCACCGAGCGGCCGGCGAGCCGCATGCAGCTCTCCAGCCGCAAGATGGGCATGCACGAGTGGGCCTACAAGAACGACTATGCGGCGCTGGAGCGCCGGCTGATGCCGCACGTGTCTTTGAAGGAGCGCTTCAAGAAGCTGAACATCGAAGTCGAACTGGGGTTCAGTGTCGAGCAGGCCGCTCAGGAGGCGCAGCGCTGTCTCAACTGCGACGTGCAGACGGTGTTCGACGCCAAGCTGTGCATCGAATGCGACGCCTGCATCGACATCTGCCCGGTCGATTGCCTCACGATCACCCGGGGTGGTGAGGAAGCGGACCTGAAGACGCGGCTGCGGGCACCGGTGCTGGAGCCGACCCAGCTGCTGTACGTCTCGGATGCGCTGCCGCAGACCGGGCGCGTGATGGTCAAGGATGAGAATCTGTGCGTGCACTGCGGCCTGTGCGCCGAGCGCTGTCCTACCGCAGCCTGGGATATGCAGAAATCGACCATCCACTGGCCGCACGCCGACGAAGGGGGGCCCAAGTGCCAACCGCAAAAGCTCAAGACCGCGTAAACGACTTCGCCGTCAAGATCGCGACCGTCAATGGCACCGGCTCGGCCAGTGCCAACGGCTTGTTGATGAAAGCGATCTTTCGTAGCGGCGTGCCGGTGGTCGGCAAGAATTACTTCCCGTCGAACATTCAGGGTCTGCCGACCTGGTATGAAATCCGGATTACGCGCGACGCCCATCGCGCGCGCTCCGGGGCGGTCGATATCATGGTCGCGCTCAACGCCGAGACCTATGCGCGCGACCTGGCCGAGGTCGCCTCGGGTGGGTACTTCATTTACGACTCGACCTGGCCCAGGCCGGCGCTGCTGAAGCGCGATGACATCACGGTGATCGGCGTGCCATTGGCGCAGCTGTGCAACGATGCCTTCCAGGGTGTCCGCACGCGCATCCTGATGAAGAACATCTGCTACGCCGGCGTACTGGCTGCGTTGTGCCAGCTCGATCTGGACGTGATCCGCGATCTGCTCGGTGAGACCTACGCCAAGAAGCCGCAACTGGTGGATGCCAACATGAAGGCGATCCAGCTCGGCTACGACTACGCGCGCGCGAACTTCGCCTGTCCGCTCGGGCTGCGTGTCGAAAGGATGAATGCGACGGCCGGCCACATCATCATCGATGGCAACACCGCCGCGGCGCTGGGCTGCGTCTACGCCGGGGCGACGGTTGGCGCGTGGTACCCGATCACGCCATCCACCTCGCTGATGGATGCCTACAAGAGCTTCTGCGATCGCCTGCGTGTTGATCCGGTCACCAAGCGCAAGAACTACATCATGATCCAGGCCGAAGACGAACTGGCCTCGATCGGCATGGTGATCGGTGGCTGCTGGAATGGCGCGCGCGCCTTTACCGCCACCTCCGGCCCCGGCATTTCACTGATGCAGGAGTTCCTAGGGTTGGCCTACTACGCGGAAGTGCCCGCGGTGGTGTTCGATATCCAACGCGTCGGCCCGTCCACCGGAATGCCGACCCGAACGCAGCAGTGCGACATCCACAGCGCCGCTTACGCTTCACACGGCGATACCCGGCAGGTGTGTCTGTATCCGGCGAGCCCCGAGGAGTGCTTCGAGTTTGCGCCGAAGGCATTCGATCTGGCCGAGCGGCTGCAGACGCCCGTGCTGGTGTTGTCGGATCTGGACATCGGCATGAACGATTGGATGTGTCCGGAGTTCAAGTGGGATGAAAGCTATGTGCCGGACCGAGGCAAAGTGCTGGATGTCGAGCAGGTGAAGCAGCTCGAGAAGTTCTGGCGCTACTACGATCACGACAACGATGGCATTGCGCAGCGCACGCTGCCTGGCACCCACCCGAACGGGGCGTATTTCGCTCGCGGCTCGGGTCACAACCAGTACGGTGGCTATACCGAGGACTCAAAGGAATACCAGATCGTCGTGGACCGGCTGCGCAAGAAGTGGATCACGGCGTCGCATCTGGTGCCGAAAGCGATCATCGAGCGCAACGAGAAGATCGATATCGGCATTGTCTCGCTCGGCAGCAGTGACGGAGCCGTGCGCGAAGCGCGCGCACGGCTGGAGGCGCAGGGAATTCATACCAACTACATGCGCATCCGCGGCTTTCCGTTCGGCGAAGAGGTCGAAGCATTTCTGCAGGCCCAGCGCTTGAGTTTTGTGGTCGAACAGAACCGCGACGCGCAACTGCGGTCGTTGCTGACCCTGGAGACGGGTATCGAGAAGACACGACTGCGATCGATCCTGCACTACAACGGCATGCCGATTCCGGCGAGCTGCGTGTATGACGGAGTTGCGGCCGTGATCACGCCGAATCGCCCGGCGGCGCAGCTCGTGAGCTGACGAGCGAGGGAGGGACTGATATGACTTTCATGGCCAAGCCGAAGATCGTGCAGCTCGAACTGCCAAAGAACGCACTCGGCCTCACGCGGCGCGACTATGAAGGCGCCAACTCGACCCTGTGCGCCGGCTGCGGGCACGATTCGATCACCGCCGCCATCGTCGAGGCGTGCTGGGAGAGTGCGCTGCGTCCGGAGAACATCGTCAAGCTCTCCGGCATCGGCTGCTCCTCCAAGACCACTGCATATTTCGTCAGGGGTGGCCACGGTTTCAACTCCGTGCACGGTCGCATGCCCTCGATTGCCACAGGCGCGAACGCTGCCAACCGTGAGCTGACCTACATCGGAGTTTCCGGTGACGGCGATACGCTCTCGATCGGCCTGGGACAGTTCTGTCATGCGATCCGTCGCAATCTGAACATGGTGTACGTCATCGAGAACAATGGCGTCTACGGACTGACCAAGGGGCAGTTCTCGGCCTCTGCGGATGTCGGCAGCACCGCGAAGAAGGGCGAGGTGAATAACCAGCCGCCGATCGATCCGGTGCAGCTGGCGATCACTCTCGGTGTGTCGTTCGTGGCTCGTAGCTTCTCCGGCGACAAGGCGCAGCTCGTGCCGCTGCTGCAGGCAGCGATGCATCATCAGGGATTCTCCCTGCTCGATGTCATCTCACCGTGTGTGACCTTCAACGATCACGAAGGCTCGACTCGCAGCTACGCTTACACCCGCGAGCACTACGACGAGGTCGTGCACGCTGACTTCGTGCCGCCGGCGCAGGAAATCGCGGCCGATTACGCGCCGGGCGAGACGCATGCCGTCACGATGCACGACGGCAGCCGAGTGTTGCTGCGAAAGGTGGAACAGGACTACGACCCCACTGACCGAGGCGTCGCGCTCGACATGATCCAGCGGCGTTTGAAGCAGGGTGAGTATCTGACCGGGTTACTGTATATCGGCAGGGACCAGGCGGAGCTGCATCAGCTCAATGCAACACCGGACCTGCCGCTGAACAGACTGCCCTACGCCCAGCTTAACCCCGGTCCGCAGGCGCTGGCGAAGACGCTGGCGAGGTATCGCTGATCAAGTGGGCCGTATGAAGTGGGCAATCATCGCGGCGGCGAGCGCCGTGATGGTGGCTCTGCTGGGTGTCGCGGCCTACCTGGTACACACTCGCCGTCCAAGCATCCTAGAAGTGGCCGCCTTCGGCCATCTGCGTACCTATCCCGCGTGGTGGCGACCGAAGGGATTCGTCTATCTGTTCTCCGGCGAGCGAGGCTGGAGCGCGGTGGACGAGCAGACCGCGCGTGATCTGGCGCGCTCCGGCAACCTGGTGTTCGGGGTCGATGCACCCGAATTCCTGCAAGTGCAGAACCGTCTGGACGGCTGCATTTACCTGCCGGGAATACTCGAAGACTACAGCCGCCCCTGGCAGCACAGCGCGGATATGGCTCAGTATCTGGCGCCCGCGGTTCTTGGTTCGGACATCGGCGCAACGCTGGCCTATGAAGCACAGGTGCAGGCCCCACCGACGGCCTTCAGTGCCGTGGTGGCCGTGGATCCTGTGTCCGCCGTCTCGATGCGGCGGCCATTCTGCGAGCACCCGGCAGCCGCGATGACCTCGAGCGAACAGACCATCAAGAGCGAGCCGCCGGGCAGGAACGTGCCGCTGCGGATCGTGCTGGACAGCTCGGCGAGCAAGGCCGCACGCCAGTTCGCCAGCAGCATTCCAGGGCAGACACCGACGACGGTCAAAACCGCACAGCCCCGCTATCGCAGCTACCGGCAAGCACTCGAAGACATTCACACGCAAATGCAGAAAAGTGGCATCGCCGATCTGCCATTGGCGATCGTGCCTGCCTCACAATCGGGCTGCGCCAACGGTTTCGCGGTTCTGTACTCCGGGGACGGCGGCTGGCGGGATCTGGACCGCAGTCTGGCCGACATTCTGGCCTCCAAGGGAATGAGCGTCATCGGTGTGGATGTCTTGCGTTACTACTGGAAAGACAAGTCTCCCGATGTCGCTGCCCGTGACCTGACACGGATGATCCGGTATTACGGCGAGCAATGGCATTGCCACAAAGTGGCCCTGATCGGGTTTTCATTCGGGGCCGACATCCTGCCGTTCGTCGCCAGCCGGACGCCGCCTGATGTGCGATCGGAGCTGGTGCTGATGACACTGCTGTCGCCTGAGCGCAGCACCGCATTTGAGATTGAGATGAACGGATGGCTCGGTGGCAAGCCCAAGGCCGGCGTGCCCATCGGACCGGAGGTCCGAAAGCTCGACGGTCTGAAAGTGCAATGCGTCTACGGCCGGGACGAATCCGCGGACAGCCTGTGCACCGACAGCAGCGCTGGTCCGTTAACCGTCCTGGCAAAGAGCGGCGGACATCATTTTGATCAGGACTACAACGAACTGGCCGACGACATTCTGGCAGCGCTGCCGAAATAGCATTGCGCTCGGTTGGGTGGTGTTGGCCGCAAATCTGGCAGGAGTTGGGGTGACGCACGCTGCGACGCAAAGCACGGCCTGGCATTTTGCGCAGGTCCACGGGCATCGCATCTACTACGCACTGCGCGGCGATGGGCCGACGCTGGTGCTGTTGCATGGCGGCGGCGATTCCGGCGAGCACTCGTTCGAGCATCAGCTCGATGTTTTCGCCGAACACCACCACATCGTTGCGCCGGATCAGGTTGGGCAGGGCCGCACCCCTGCGGCGCCCGGTCCCTTGAGTTACACCGGGATGATGGAAGATACCGCAGCATTGCTGACGGAAATGAAACTCAGACACGTGGATCTGGTGGGTTTCAGCGATGGCGGCATTCTGGCGCTGATGCTGGCGCTGCGTCATCCCGAACTGGTGCGACGCGTCGTCATCAGCGGCGTCAATGTGTCGCCTGAGGGGTTGAACTCCGAATCGCGCGAGGGGCTGCGCGCGGTGCAGGCGGACGATCCGAAGACCATCGATGAAAAGCTGGCGCGACTGTGGCTCACGTCGCCGGCCGAATCCGAGCTTAGCCTTCAATTGTTGAAAAATGTGGGTCAGCCGGTGCTGGTGGTTTCCGGCGATCGCGATGCCATCACGCTGGAACATACCTTGCAGATTTTTCACGCTCTGCCCCGGGCTGAGCTGTGCATTCTGCCCGGTACCGACCATGGTACTTTCTCCGGACGGCCGGAGTGGCTTAACCCAATCATCACCCATTTTCTCAACCGCGAAGCCGATCCCGGTCCGACGCCGAAATAGCAATCAGTCTGTAGCGCTTCATGATCACTCGTTCACGCGCGCAAATTACGTGAACAAATGATGAATTCGCGGAACTTAGTGTCGCGCCTCTCCGTCAGTCGACAAGGTCGGTCGATCCACGGAGGTCTTTGTGAACCCACCCTATCTGCTGGCGCAGGGATCCGGTACGACGCGTTTACCGTTACGGTTCCACTCCACTCTGCCGCGGCTCAAACTGGCCGATTCGGCCACCCGAGCGATGATCGACTTTCAACGCGACCCACCGCTGACCGTTGACGAGAGCTACTCCCTGGAGGAGGCGATCGACCGCATGTTCCGGCTGGGAGTGCGTGCTTTCCTGGTGGTTCGCGACCTCAGCGTGGTCGGTTTGATGACAGCCAGCGAGGCGACGCGCTCAACACCGCAGCACTCACGTGTCGCAGACGCGATGACGCCGACCGACGACGTTCCTGCGATCGACTGGCACACGCTGGCCGAGTCCAGGGTGCGCGATCTGGTGGAGATCTTTGATGCTACCGGCGTCAACTACCTGGTGGTGCTGGAGAGTCACAGCGCGTCGCTCAGTTCGGTCCGCGGCTTGATCCAACACAAACGCCTGCAACGCCAGCTCAGCTCGCCCTGGTCATTGCGGGCAGCGGGAATCTAATGAGACCATTGCCGCGATGTCACGATGCAGCAAGGGTGCACGCGAAGTGCTTCAATTCAGGCGTGTCAGGCGTCATCTGCTCATGGCTGCGGGGGGGTTGTGGGTGCACGGTGCGCTGGCAGCGGCCGTACCACTGGCTTTAGGTTCTGCGCGAGGAGCACTCGTCGACGTCCATCATCACTGGTCCAATACCGCGTTGCTGCAGTGGTGGAACCGCAGTGCTGCCACCGCTGGCTGGGCGGCTGACAAGGCGCTGGCGGCGATGGACGCCGCCGGCGTTCGCACCGCCATGCTTTCCGTCACGCAGCCGGGCGTCTGGAACAGCAGCGATGGCGACGGGTCCGTCCGGATCGCGCGCACGTGCAACGAAGCCATGGCGCGAATCACGCAAGATCATCTCGGGCGTTTCGGATATTTTGCTGCGGTGGCGCTGCCAATGGTGCCGGCGAGCGTCGCAGAGATCGGCTATGCGCTGGATGCCCTCAAGGCTGACGGCATTGGTCTGCTGTCCAGCTATGACGGCAGCTATCTCGGTGACCCGAGCTTCACGCCGGTGTTCGAGGAGCTCAATGCTCGTCGCGCCGTGGTCTACGTGCATCCTGCAGTGCCGCTCTGCTGTGCAAATCTGGTGCCGGAGATCCCCGCCAGCGCGCTGGAGGCGCCGTCGGATACCTCGCGCACGATCGAGAGCCTGCTGGTCAGCGGTGCGCTCGCGCGCTTCAGTGCCATCCGGTTCATCTTTGCGCACGGCGGCGGCACGCTGCCGTTCCTGGCGGAGCGGTTACTCGACTCACTCGTGCCCGACCCCCCGGCCGACAAGAGCTATCTTTCGCGCTACAACGCAAAGGTCGCGCTGGCGCAGCTTTATTTCGATAGTGCCAGCGTGGCCAATGCGCCGGCGTGGGCGGCGCTGACGAGCTTTACCACGCCGGATCGAATCCTGTTCGGCAGCGACTACCCAGCGCACGAGGTGCGTGCCCAGCTCGGCAGTCTGCGGGCGATGGAGCAGCGCTTTGGTGTGGCACTCGCGGATGCGCGGAGCATCGAATCCGGCAACGCGCAACATCTGTTCGCGGCGCGCCTGAGCTGAATCTGCCGCGATCGCCATGCCGGAGCTGCCCGACGTCACGGTCTACCTGGAAGCCTTGAGCGAGCGGATCATCGCTCAGCGCCTCGATCGCATCGCGCTGATCAATCCGTTTCTGTTGCGCACCGCGACACCCCCATTGAAGAGCGCTGAAAGCCGGCGCGTCGAACGCCTGAGGCGGGTGGGCAAGCGCATCGCGATCGGACTGACCGATGAACTGTGGCTGGTGCTGCACCTGATGATTGCCGGTCGCCTGCATTGGTTTGGGCGCGGGAGCAAAGTGTCCGGCCGCGCCGCTCTGGCCAGATTTGAGTTTGAGAGCGGTACGCTGACGTTGACCGAAGCGGGCAGCAAACGGCGTGCGTCGCTGCACCTGATCAGCGGTGAATCGAACCTCGCGCGGATGGATCCCGGAGGTCTGGAGGTGCTGGAGGCTGATCTGGACGCGTTCACTGCGCGCCTGCGGCTCGAGAATCACACGCTCAAGCGCGCGCTCACCGATCCGCATCTCTTCAGCGGGATCGGCAACGCCTATTCCGACGAGATCTTGCATCGGGCACGGCTGTCGCCTCTGGCGCTGACATCGCGCCTCAGTGCGGATGAAATCGCCCGGCTCTATGAGGCGACGAGGGGTTCATTGACCGATTGGACCGAACTGCTGCGACAGGAAGCCGGCGGCAAATTCCCAGAAGGAGTCACGGCATTGCGTCCACAGATGGCGGTGCACGGCCGGTACGGTCAAGCCTGTCCGATATGCGGCACCACCGTGCAGCGCATTCGTTACGCCGAGAATGAAACGAACTACTGCCCTCACTGCCAGACGCAGGACCGCGTGCTGGCGGATCGGGCACTTTCCCGGCTGCTGAAGGATGACTGGCCGAGGACCGTGGATGAACTGGAACGGATGCGCGGAACTTAGCACTGCTACACTGCCTGCATCACCTGACAGCAAAGGGATTAGGGCATGAGCGTAGGAAGAATGCTGGGCGTCTTGCTGATCGCCGCGGGTGTGCTGGGGCTGGTCTATCACGGCTTCAGTTACACCAAAGAATCGCACGACGCGAAGATTGGTCCGCTGGAACTGTCGGTCAGGAACAAGGAAACGGTGGATATCCCGACCTGGGCAGGTGTTGCGGCCATCGTTGTCGGAGCGGCGTGTTTGCTGGTCGGCAATCGAAAGACCTGACGGTCGCCGCACTCGACGCCGACGATGGTGCCAGCCGTTGATCGCAGGACATTCGGACTTGCGGCCACGGCGGTGCTGCTCACACGGCTGCCATGGATCGGGCGTGACTACGGATCCGATCCAGATTCCTATCGGGTCGTCATCAGCGCCCGACACCTGATTCGCAGTGGTCAATACGAGGCTTCACGCCTACCCGGCTATCCGCTGTATGAATATCTGACCGCCTTGAGCGTTAACGCTGCGCCTTGGCTCTCCAATCTCATCACCGCTTTATTCAGTGTGGCGGCGTTCATACTTTTTGCACTGATCCTGCGGTCACTGCAGATCCCTCGAGCGCTGTGGCTGGCCATGGCATTTGCCATGGTACCGGTGATCTACCTCAGCAGCTGCTGCACCATGGACTACATTCCCGCACTCTCGTTCATGCTTGCGGCCGGCTACGCCACGTTGCGTGCACGACCCGTTCTTGCCGGCGTGCTGCTGGGCCTGGCAGTCGGCTGCCGCATCACCTCCGGCGCGCTGCTGTTGCCGCTTTGCCTGTGGTTACTGATGTCGCAGGGCGTGCGCTCTGGCTGCAAACGATCGTTGGAATTGGGCGCTACGACGCTGCTGACCGCGGCCGTGTGCTACGCGCCGGTGTATCAGGCGTATGGCACCGGCTTCTTCACGTTCTTCGACAATGACAGCTACCCGTCGGCCGATGTCATTTTCGCCCGCGCGCTGCCTCAGGTGTGGGGCGTGCTCGGCTCGCTCGCATTGCTGCTATGGGCGTGCGCGCTGCCTGTCTATCATCGATATGCACGACAGGCGCTGAGCAGACCGCCGGTGCGCCACATGCTCATCGTGTGTGCGACCTCGATCCTGCTGTACCTGGTCGCGTTTCTGCGCTTGCCGGATGAAGCGGGATATCTGGTGCCTCTGGTGCCGTGGGTGTTGATCGCAGTCGGATTGCTGACGCCACCACGTCTCGTCGCGGCGCTGGCGTTCGCGTTGCTGTGTTCTTCGTGGATAGGCTTCCAGGGACTGACGCCCTCGCTGCAAGGGCCGATCGTCGAGGACGCCCGGGTTCGCGAATCGCAGCGTGAGGCGACCGTGTCAGTGATTGATGCCGTGGCACGCCTGCCGGGGCGGGCGGCGGTGGTCTCAGGTTGGGTACTGCCGCGGTTGATGCTGGCACTGGACGGGGATCGCCTTGGATTGCACCGCTTCCTCTATCTGATTGAGGACGATGAGGACTATCGAGGCTACCTGGCGGACGGCTGGCAAATCTACTATCTGCCCGGCGTCGATCTCTATGAGTCGCAGGCGCACCACCTGGACCTGTCGGAGCTGGGCGCGCGCGAACTGCAGGTGCCGAAGGAACGACAGCGTCCGGCTTCCAGCGGCGAATAGGCTGGCAAGCCTGCCCGGGAATCAATAGACTGCGCGCGGAAGTCTTTCGCAGCAGGAGTTTCCGACAGTGGGTAAAGGCGATCGCAAGACACGTCGCGGCAAGATCTATCGCGGCTCGTTCGGCAAGTCGCGGCCGAAGGATCCAACAAAGGCGAAGAAGCCGAGCAAGACCGCCAAGACCTCGTCCTCCGCACCGCGCAAATAGGCCGCGGACCCCGAGCCGCTCAAAGAATGTAACGACTCAGATCCTCGTCCTTGGCCAGAGATCCCAGGTGCTGATCGACGTACTGCGCGTCGATGCTCAGAGTCTTGTCCTCACGCTCGCTGGCGTCGTAGGAAACGGTTTCCAGTAGCCGTTCCATGACCGTATGCAAGCGGCGAGCCCCGATGTTCTCGGTGCGGTCGTTGACGTGACAGGCGATCTCCGCGATCCGGCGCACACCGTCCGACGTGAAGCTGAGCTTAACGTTCTCGGTATTCAGCAGCTCTCGATATTGCGCGGTCAGCGACGCGTCCGGCTCGGTCAGAATGCGGACGAAGTCTTCCACCTTCAGCGAATCCAGTTCGACGCGGATCGGAAAACGTCCCTGCAGCTCCGGGATCAGATCGGAGGGCTTGGACATGTGAAACGCCCCTGAGGCGATGAACAACACATGATCGGTCTTGAGCTGGCCGTACTTGGTGTTCACGGTGCAGCCTTCGACCAACGGCAGCAAATCGCGCTGTACACCTTCACGCGAGACATCTGCGCCCATGGTTTCCTGGCGGCGCGCGATCTTGTCGATCTCGTCAATGAACACGATGCCATTCTGCTCGGCGTTGGCGAGAGCCTGCGTCTTCAGCTCCTCTTCGTTGATGAGCTTCGCGGCCTCTTCCTCGAGCATCAGTTTGAGCGCTTCACGCACCTTGACGCGGCGCGTCTTGGTGCGATTGCCGCCCAGGCCTGACAGTACCGATTGCAGCTGCTGCTGCATCTCCTCCATGCCCGGTGGCGCCATGATTTCCACTCCCATCGGCACCGCGCGCACTTCGATCTCGATTTCGCGCTCGTCGAGTTCACCGCGCTTGAGCATGTCCCGGAACTTGTTGCGTGTGTCCGCATCGCGCGGCGGATGAGTCTCGTCGGTCGAGAAACCGAGCATTCTCGGCTTGGGTAACAGTGCGTCGAGCACGCGCTCGTTGGCCGCTTCACGCGCACCCTCTCGAACGCGTGACAATTGCTGCTCGCGGGTCATCTTGATCGCAACGTCGACCAGCTCCTTGATGATCGAGTCCACTTCCCGACCGACGTAGCCGACTTCGGTGAACTTGGTGGCCTCGACCTTCACGAACGGTGCGTGGGCCAGTCGCGCCAGGCGCCGGGCGATTTCGGTCTTGCCGACACCCGTCGGTCCGATCATCAGGATGTTCTTCGGAGTGATTTCCTGACGCATCGGCTCGTCGACCTGCATACGCCTCCAGCGATTGCGCAACGCAATCGCGACCGCACGCTTGGCGGCCCCCTGACCGACGATGTGTTTGTCCAGTTCCTGCACGATAGCTCGCGGACTCATGTCAGCACTCATGCCCGCAGTTCCTCAATCACGAGGTTGCGATTGGTATAGATGCAGATATCAGCGGCGATACCGAGCGAGCGCTCGACGATCATGCGTGCATCGAGGTCCGTGCTCTCGATCAGCGCTCGCGCGGCCGCCTGTGCATACGGGCCGCCTGAGCCGATCGCGGCCGCCTGGTATTCAGGTTCGATCACATCGCCGTTGCCGGAGATCACGAACAGATTCTGCGGATCACCGACCAGCAGCAGCGCTTCGAGACGCCGCAGATAGCGGTCGGCACGCCAGTCCTTGGCAAGCTCGATCGCGGCGCGCGTCAGGTTGCCGTATTTCTCGAGCTTGCCCTCGAAGCGCTCGAACAGCGTGAAAGCATCCGCCGTGCCGCCCGCAAAGCCCGCGAGCACCTTGCTATTGGACAGCCGGCGCACCTTGCGCGCATTGCCCTTCATAACAGTATTGCCGAGCGTGACCTGGCCATCACCGCCGAGGACCACGGTGTCATTGCGCCGGACTGCCAGTATCGTTGTGGAATGGGGGTCGAATGCCTGGTTCATCGAGAATTCCTTGGGGCAAAACCTCACCGGCGCCGCTTGGCGCGCGGATGGGCCCGTTCATATGTGCGGGCCAGATGTTGGAAATCAAGGTGCGTGTAGATCTGCGTGGTGCGGATGTTCGCGTGGCCCAGAAGTTCCTGCACACCCCGTAAATCACGACTGGATTCAAGCAGATGCGTTGCGAAGGAATGCCGCAGCATGTGCGGGTGCAGGTGCTGGGGAACCCCCGCAGCGCGCGCCATGCGGGCCACGCGCAGCTGTACCGCCCGTTCGCTCAATGGCGCGCCGTCACGTCCGACGAACAGGTGGAGCTCATCCGGCCCGGTGAGCGCGGCACGCTCTTTGAGCCAGCGTTTGAGCGCCTTGAGGGCCGCGGAGCCCACCGGCACGATGCGCTCCTTGCGGCCTTTGCCGAGCACCCGTACCGTCGCTTCATCGAACATCACTTGCGGCAACGTCAGCGAGGTCAATTCCGCCAGGCGCAGGCCGCTCGAATAGAACAGCTCCAACAACGCGAGGTCGCGGATTTCCAGGACGTTCTTCGGCTTGAAGGACAGCAGCCGTGCCATCTGGTCCACGTCCAGGGTGTTGGGCAATCGCTTGGCTGCCTTCGGAGCCCGCACATCGATCGCAGGGTTGTGCCTGAGCGCACCTTCGCGCAGCAGGAACGTAAAGAAGCTGCGAAGTGCGGCCAGCCGTCGCTGGATGCTGCGCCCATCGAGGCCACCGGCGTGACAGTGTGCGGCGAACTGGCGGATGTGCTGGTGATCCAGCACGCCCCATTCGCTCACTCCCTGCCGAGTGCACCACTGCTGCATCGCCCGCAGATCGCGCCGATAGGCCTGCAACGTATGCGGCGAGAGCTGCCGCTCGGTGCTCAGATAGCGTTCAAAGTCTGCCAGTCGCTGCAGCGAC
>DATMRM010000064.1:0-5977 GCA_035566155.1 Steroidobacteraceae bacterium
AATCGTGCGCAGATCACGCGCGCCGTATCTCTGGTGCTCGGCGGCCGGCAGTCACTGTGTTACACGCTGGGAATGGCGATCATGTTCGGCTCGATCCTGTCGTACGTCGGCATGGTGCAGCAGATCTTCCAGGACGTGTTCCGCCGGCCGGGTTTGATGCCCGGCGTGTTTGCACTGTGCGCCTCCTCGATGGCGGTCATGTCGTTTCTGAACTCCAGAATCGTCGAGCGCTTCGGCATGCGGGCGATCTCTCAGACCGGGCTGTTTGTTTTCATCGGCATGACGGCGCTGCATGTGCTGGTGATCGGGCTCGGCCTGGAGCGGTTGTGGACGTTCGTGCTGTTGCAGGCTGTCACGATGTCATGCCTTGGGTTGACCGGCTCGAACTTCGGTGCGATGGCGCTGGAGCCGGTGGGTTCGGTCGCCGGCGTCGGTGCGTCGCTGCAGGGATTCATCAGCACCACGGGCGGTGCGGTGGTGGGTGCTGTGACCGGCAAATGGTTCAGTGGCTCGACCATGCCGCTGGCGCTGGGCGCGTTGCTGTGTGGACTGAGCAGTCTGGCACTGGTGGTTTACGCGGAACGCGGCCGATTGTTCAACCCGCATCATTCGGACCCGGCGCCGCCGCGGGTGGCAGCAGAAACTCCAGGATAAGACGGCTCGCATCCGGCCCGACCGGATCGAAGTATTCGTGCCGTGCATCGCCACCGCTCCAGGCATGGCCCAGGCCTTCGATGATCAGGGTACGCAGCAGCAGCTTATCGCCCAAGGTCATCTCCTGCTGGCGATAGGGTCTGCCGGGGCTGTCGGTCCAGCGCTCGCTGCTGAACAGCGGCTCGACGCTACCGTTCAGTCGGGTGTTCAGCACTCGCGTCTGCTCGGCGATCTGCTGCGCATTGACCGGATTGACGATCAGGTCCGCGGATCCGTGGATCACCAGCGTCGGCGCGGTATGCGCGCCGGCTGACAGTCGCGCCCGCATCCGCTGCACGCTGCGGTTGAAGGCCTCGGGGTCAACACCGTGCCGCATGCACGCCACGGCTTGCGACAGGCTGGTTGCCGCCTGTGCCATCAGTCCCGAATGCAGTGCGCAGCCGGCAAATAAATCCGGATGGGTCGAACACAGCACCGCCGCCATCGCGGCGCCCGCGGAAAAGCCGACGACGTAGCAGTGCGCCGGATTGATCGGATAGCGCGCCTGCGCGTCCCGTATCAGCTGCACGATCAGCGCGCAGTCGGCGCGGCCGTCGAGACCTTCGGGCTCGAACCAGTTCCAGCAGCGCATCGAATTGGCGGCCCTGTTCTGCTCGGGATACAGAATCGCGCACCAGGCGTACTGGTTCATGCGGCTGCCCTGGGCGAACTCGGCCGCGGTCTGGCCGCAGCCGTGCAGCATCACGATGAGTGGCAGGGGAGCGGACGGCTCAGGCGTCGTGGGTAGGTAGAGCCAGTAAGTCTGATCGCGCAGTCTGTGAACGAGAAAGCTACCGGACATGAAGCCCGCTAGTGTAGGTGAATCTCGGCTGCCTCGTCTTTGCCGCAAGCCTCGCTCAGCACGGCACGGATGGTTCTTTCGCTGACCGGCTTTGCAAAGTGCAGATCGAATCCGGATTGGATCGCAAGGCGCCGGTCCGCCTCCTGGCCCCAGCCTGTCACCGCGACCAGCAGCGGTCGCGGAGTGAGTGCGCGGCGGCGCAGCTCCTGCGCGATCTGATAGCCGCTGACGTGCGGCAGCCCGATGTCCATGAAGATCACGTCGGGTTTGAGCGTCCCGGCCAACCTCAATGCCGACTCGCCGTCATAGACGGTCTGACAGCTGTGTTCCATCGATTGCACCAGCGCGGTGAGGGTATCGGCCGCATCACGGTTGTCGTCCACCACCAGCACCTGCAGACTGCCACGCGCGCCAGGCTCGGGCCCGGCCGCGAGCTCCACGGCGCGCAGCCCCTGCGTCGAGCGTGGCAGGCGCACCACGAATTCGCTGCCCTTACCGAGTCCGGCGCTGCGCGCGTAGACATGGCCGGCGTGCAGTTCGATCACCCGTCGCACCAGCGCCAGGCCAACGCCCAGACCGCCGAGCGTGCCGTTCTTGTTGGGATCGATCTGCACGTACAGCTCGAACACGCGCTCCAGGTACTCGGGCGCGATGCCATCGCCGGTATCGCTGATGCGGATCTCCACTTCGGTCTCATCCGCGGACACGCGCAGCGTGATGTCGCCGCCGTCCGGGGTGTACTTGGCCGCATTGTTCAGGATGTTGACGAACGCCTGGGTCAGGCGCGTCGGATCGCCGCTGACGTACAGCGGCGCGTCCGCGCGTTCGACGTGCAGGCGGTGGCCGTGCGCATCGATGACGGGCTGACTCGATTCGATCGAGCGCGTCAGCACGTCCTGCAGATCCAGCATCTCCTTCTGAATGCTGAATTCGCCGCGCGCCACGCGGTTGACGTCCAGCAGCTCATCCAGCAGCCGTGCCAGATGTGAGGATTGCCGGTCGATGGTCTGTCGCATCGCCTCCAGCGTCGGATCGTGGATGCCCTTGCGTCCCATCAGGGCCACGGCATTGCGGATCGGGGCGACCGGATTGCGCAGCTCGTGCGCCAGCATCGCGATGAACTCGTGCATGCGCTGCGTACTGTCCACCAGAGTCTCGCTGCGCCGGCGCTCGGTCAGATCCTGCGTCATCTTCGCGAAGCCGTGCAGACGCCCGTCGGCATCGTGCAGGGCGGTGATCGTGGTGCCGGCCCAGTAGAGACTGCGATCCTGGCGGACGCGCCAGCCCTCATCGGTCACCCGGCCCTCGACCCGGGCGCGCGCCAGCTGCTGCCACGGCTTGTTCGCTGCCACGTCCTCGGGCGTATAGAAGTGCGAGTAGTGCTTGCCCAGAATCTCGTCGGAGCGGTAGCCCTTGATGCGCTGCGCGCCGGCGTTCCAGCTGGTCACGATGCCGTTTTCATCCAGCATGATCAGGGCGTATTCGGTGACGCCGTCCACCAGCAGGCGGAAGCGCTCCTCGCTCATGCGCAGCCGCTCCTCCTGCGCTTTGCGCAGCGTCAGATCGCGTGTGATCTTGGAAAAACCGGTCAGCGTGCCGGACGCATCGCGCATGGCGGTGATGATGACGTTGGCCCAGAATCGCGAGCCGTCCTTGCGCAGCCGCCAGCCCTCATCCTCGAAGCGCCCATCGACGGTCGCGGTGCGCAGCTCATGCTCCGGCAGCCCGCGCTTGAGTGCCTCCGGCGGGTAGAAGCGCGAGAAATGCGAACCGATGATCTCGCTGGCTTCGTAGCCATTGATCTGCTTGGCGCCCGCATTCCAGGTGCTGACGAAGCCCTTGGTGTCGAGCATGAAGATCGCGTAGTCCTTGACGCCTTCGATCAGGGAGCGGAAGCGCTCTTCGTTGTGACGCAGGGCCTCTTCGGTCCGGCGGCGCTCAGTCAGGTCGCGCGTGACCTTGGCAAATCCAATCAGCTCGCGCTGCTCATCGCGTAGCGCCGTGACGACCACGTCGGCCCAGAACTTCGAGCCGTCCTTTCGCACCCGCCAGCCTTCGTCTTCGAAGCGTCCGGTCTGGCTGGCAATCGACAGTTCGCGCTCCGGCAATCCTGCTGCGATGGCCTCCGGCGGGTAGAAGCGCAGGACGTGCGCGCCGATGATCTCGTGCGGGGCGTAGCCGGTGATGGCCTCGGCGCCAGGGCTCCAGCTCATGATGTGGCCAGTGGGGTCGAGCATCAGAATGGCATAGTCACGGACGCTGTTGACGAAGATCCGCAGCGTTGCCGTATCCATCAGCCCGAGCGCCGGCTTGGGGCGTGCGGCGTCGTCCCTCAATTGCTCCACTGATGCTTGCTCCGAGAGGGCCCGAGAGGGCCCGAAGGCCTCGCTGATGCACCCATTCTGAACAACCGCGGGGACGGAAACGACTACTGTCGGCACCCGAAGTGTGTCAGCGCAGTCGTACAGCTGTTGCTCGTCAGGCGTCACTGGGCCTGCGGGC
The DNA here is from genome assembly GCA_035566155.1 of Steroidobacteraceae bacterium. Lineage (GTDB taxonomy): Bacteria > Pseudomonadota > Gammaproteobacteria > Steroidobacterales > Steroidobacteraceae > FEN-1191. The sequence continues at coordinate 3,998 of DATMRM010000064.1, forward strand.
CTTGGCCTACTACTGGAAAGTACTGTCCTCAAGCGCTCGTGGTCGCTAATGAAAGTCGCGTGAGTGACGCGTCAGGCCGAGCCAATCGGAAGCGTTGTGCAGACGCTTGGCTACCACATGCGCGACCAGGTCGCGCCGCTGCAGGGTTCCTTCGACCACCAGCAGACTGGATTCGAGCGCGCACTGGCGCTGGGCCGCAAATACCTTCGGCCACAGAATGATATTGACGATCCCGGTTTCATCTTCCAGCGAGGCGAACACCACGCCCGAAGCGGTGGCCGGCTGTTGCATGTGAGTGACCAGGCCGCTCACCCGGACACGGGTACCGTCCGCGAGTTGTTGCAGGTCGGCGCTGCTGCGAAAGCCCCTGCGGATCAGCGATGCGCGCAGCAACGCCAGCGGATGACGGCCGGTGGTGAGCCCCAGATGGCGATAGTCGGCGAGGATGTCCTGACTTTCGGTGGGCACCGGCAGAGCGACCTGCCGCTCGCGCGCTGACGTTCCGGCGATCATGCCCGGCAGGCGTTCAACGCCCAGCGCCTGCCAGTTGGCATCGTGCCGATGTGCGCTCAGCGCACTCAGGGCGCCGGCTGCAGCCAGCGCCTGTATGGCCGGTCGCGAAAGCAGGGCGCGCGCTGCCAGTTCATCGATACTCGCAAACGGCCGCAGTGCGCGTTTGGCCAGCACGGCGTCGGCATCGGAGCGCTTCAGTCCGCGTACCAGCCGCAGGCCTAAGCGCAATGTCGGTTGCGAGGCCGGATTCTGCGCCGGGATGAGCGTGCAGTCCCAGTGGCTGCAGGTGACGTCCGCCGGCAGAATTTTCACGCCGTTGCGTTGTACTTCCTGCGTGATCTGGGCCGGGGCATAAAAACCCATCGGCTGACTGTTGATGAGCGACGCGGCGAACGCGGCCGGCTCGTGGCATTTGAGCCAGGAGGAAATATAGGTGAGCAGGGCGAACGAGGCCGCGTGCGATTCGGGAAAGCCGTATTCGCCGAAGCCGGAGATCTGCCGGTAGATCTGTTCGGCGAATTCGGGCGCATAGCCGTTCTTCGCCATGCCGGCCATCAGCCGCTCGCGATAGGGCTCGAGCCCGCCGCGTCGTTTCCATGCGGCCATCGCCCGTCGCAGGCCGTCGGCCTCGCCGGGTGTGAAATCCGCCGCGACCACCGCGATCTGCATCACCTGTTCCTGAAAAATCGGTACTCCGAGGGTTCGTTTCAGTACTTCCCGCAAGGCCTCGCTCGGATAGCTCACCGACTCGGGGTGTTCGCGGCGCTGTAAGTAGGGATGCACCATGTCGCCCTGGATCGGGCCCGGCCGCACGATCGCGACTTCAATCACCAGATCGTAGAAGTTGCGGGGTTTCAGACGCGGCAACATGCTCATCTGGGCGCGCGATTCGATCTGAAACACACCGATCGTTTCGGCACGGCAGATCATGTCGAAGGTGGCCGGATCCTTGGGCGGGATATCCTGCACGCGCAGTCTGCGGCCGCTATAACCCTCAATCAGATCGAAGCAGCGATGCAGCGCGGTCAGCATGCCTAGAGCCAATACATCGACCTTCAGCAATCCTAAGGATTCCAGATCGTCCTTGTCCCATTGAATGACCGTGCGATCCGGCATGGCCGCGTTTTCGACCGGCACCAGCGCGCTCAAGGGTTCCCCCGAGATCACGAAACCGCCCACGTGCTGCGACAGATGCCGGGGGAAACCGATCAGCTGACGCACCAGCGGCATCATCCTCTGCAGTCGCTCGGCGTCGATGCGCAACTGCGTGCTGGCGAACTTGCGCTGGATCTCGCCCGGCGGATCCCACCACACGTGCATCCTGCTCAGGCGATTGAGATCCTCGTCACTGATGCCGAGTGCGCGTCCGACATCGCGTACCGCGCTCCTGGTGCGATAGCAGATGACGGTGGCGGCCAGCGCGGCACGTTCGCGGCCATATTTGCGATACACGTACTGCACGACTTC
>DATMRM010000065.1:0-2142 GCA_035566155.1 Steroidobacteraceae bacterium
AACCCCGCTCCGTGAGAAAACGGTGATCGCCACTCGTCACGAGTGTCGTACCGTCCTCCAGCGTCGTTCGGAAAGCCGGCTTGATGGTGCTCCAGTGCGCGAGCACGCGGGATTTTACGAATCGCCGATAGTGACCGACGCGCCGGGTGCCGTAGATCTCGTGCCCGACCTTCAACTGGTACAGAGGCCGCGTGCTTCCATCAGCCATGAGAACAGCTGTGTCTCCAGCTGTGCAGTAAGAGCACGCATGCTCGCATCCTCGATACGGATTGATAGAACGATCGAAAGGAATGTCGGGCGAATCGTTGTGGCTGATCACCGTGCGCGCACGCTCGGGCTCGAGCGTCGTGGCGATGCTGTCGGGTGACTCCTCGAGATACCAGCCGTCGTCTACCGCCTCGAGTGTTTGAAGATCGAAGCGGCCTGGAGGATTGGACAGGGCGCCCCTGCCTGTGAACGACTGGCGGCCGGTGATTGCGCGGCGCATGGTGGTACTGTATATATATACAGATCGCCCGTAAAGCCGCCGACGGTAATCCCAAAAAACGCCGCAGCGGCGGGCACTTAGCGCCCGCGCAGCGCGCTCAGCTTGCCCGCGTTATTTCACCAGCCGCAGCGAGAACGGATAGCGATACGCGACGCCCTCGCTCGCCTTGATGGCGGCGATGAGCGTCATGACCAGCCAGGCGATGAACAGCGCGCTGCCCAGCAGGAAGCCGATGAACACCAGCATCAGGAGCGCGCATACGACCGCGGCGAGCGTGACCGAGATGTTGAAGTTGAGGGCTTCCTTGGCGTGCGCGGCGACAAAGGCCGACTGATCGGCCCGGGCGATCGATACTCCCAGCGGCCCCAACACGTTGCCGATCAGCGGAATGACCAGTCCCACCAGCGCCGACAGGTGCGCGAGCATGCCCCAGGTGCGCTCGTTCTCCGTGGGTGCGGCGCCGGAGGCAGGACTGCTGTTCGGGTCGCTCATGGCGGACCCAAGATTATCACTTCGCTGCGGGCGGGGCCGTCCTGACACCGAGCCTGCCGCTGACCGTTGGAACTACAGCTTCGCCCTGATGCCCGCAAATACTCCCATGCGCGGCTGGAGAAACCCGACTGGATTCTCGTAGTGCCGGTCAAAAAGATTGTCGATGCGCCCGAACACGGCCAGCTGGCGGCTGAGATCGAAACTCGCCGCGAGATTCACGGTGGTATACCCGGGCGCGTCGAGGCGCGGGATCGAAAAGTCGCGGTTGCCGTCCACCCAGCTACTGACCGTGAGGACGCTGGCGTTCAGCAGCAGCGCGTCCGTCGCCTGCCAGGTCGCGTTCAGGTTGCCTTTGTGCTTCGGGCGACGCAGCAGCTCCTGATGCAGCACCTCGTCGGTCGCCTCCGTATAGGTGTAGTCCAGCCGCAGAGTCAGCGGCTTTACCGGTTGGTACGCCACGAAACCCTCGACGCCGTCCGTGCTCGCGCGCCCGACGTTGGCGTAAGTGGTTCCCGTGACGTCGGTGGTGATCAGGTCGCGAATGCGATTGTAGAACCAGGTGGCCCCGATCCGGACCACGCCCCCGCCCAGCCCCTGTTCGATTCCGAGATCGTAGCCCACGCTGCTTTCGGGCTTCAGATCGGGGTTCGCGAAGAAGAACGGTGGAAAGCTCTGGAACAGCTCACTCAGCGTCGGCGCCTTGAACCCGCTGCCGACGCTGGCCTTGAGTTTCGTGCCCGATGCAGAGCTCACCCAGGTCGGCGCGATGCGGTAGGTCACCTTGCTGCCAAAGCGATCGTTGTCGTCGTAGCGCGCGTTGAGGGCCGAGAACCAGTGCTCGCCGAGTTGCGACTGCAGCTCCACGTAAGCCGATGCGATGCGCATGCTGGCGGAGATCGGCGCGCTGATCTCATCCCGCGCATCCTCCAGACCGAGCAGCACCGAGTGCGCACTCGAGACTCGGATGACGCCCTGCCAGTCGAGTTTGACGCGCTCGCCGGTGTTGAGACTTTCCGGAGTCTGCGGTTGCAGCGTTGCCGTGCGGTTGCGCGTGAAGGCGACGCCGAGGGTCTGATTGAGGCCGCCGTCCGGCGCCAGCAGGTGCGCGGTGGCACGCCCGTAGTACTCATCGGTGTCACTGGCACTCTGCTGCGCGGCCGGCA
>DATMRM010000066.1:0-3312 GCA_035566155.1 Steroidobacteraceae bacterium
AGGCGATGTCGTGGACGTTGGCCGCCGTCTGCGTCTCGGGCATCTCGCTGCGGCGCCAGTCTGCGGTGATGATTGGCGGGCCGCTCATCATGGGAATCGGCCTGGCAGGGATCGCCTGGCGCATGCCCTCGGGCACCGTCACACAGCTACTGCTGCCGATCTTCCTTTCCGGGTTTGGTATCGGCGCCTGCTGGTCGTTCATCGCGCAACGTGTCATGAGCTGTGCGCGAGCCGATGACGCTGAAGTCGCTGCCTCCTCGCTCGCCACGGTGCAGCTCTACGGGTTCGCGTTCGGTGGCGCGATCGCAGGGCTCATTGCCAATCTGATCGGCTACTCGCAAGGGTTGACGCTCGAGACGACACGACTGGCGGCCTTCTGGGTGCCGGCGTCATTCGTCAGTGTCACGCTGCTGGCGGCGCTGGCCGCCGCGCGGCTGCTGGTGCTGGGGCGCGTGGGGCACGCGAATCCAAGCTCAGTGAGTCACTCGTAGCGGGGCGAAGAAGGCACGCATATCCTCGGCCAGCAGTTGCGGCTCTTCCATGGCGCCGAAATGACCGCCGCGCGGCATCTGCGACCAGCGTGTCACGTGAAAGAAGCGCTTCGCCCAGGAAAGCGGCGGAATGGAAATGTCCTTCGGGAAGAGAGCGAACCCCGCCGGTGTAGCGGGTGGTCTGAGCCGTGCCTTGGCCAGCTCCATCAGCGAGCGCGAGGCACCCGCGTGCATCAGTTCGAAATACGGCAGGAACGACGTGCCGATCGACTGCGTCGCCCAGTAGATGGTCACATTGGTCAACAGCTCGTCCTTGGTGAACCTATTTTCGACTTCGCCGTCGCAGTCGCTCCAGCGCTGAAATTTATCTACCAGCCAGGCCGCCAGTCCGGCCGGTGAGTCGTTCAGGCTGTCTGCCAATGTGAGCGGACGCGTTCCCTGGATCATTGCGTAGGCACCTTCGCGCGCCTCAAACTCGCTGATCGAGCGCAGATAGTGAGCCTCAGTGGAACTGATGCGACGGGGTCGGTGAAACACGTGTGAGAGCGGCACATCCGTCAGGTGAATGCCGACCACGGCATTCGAATGATTGCGCCCGAGCTGCTCGGTGATCAGGCTGCCCCAATCGCCGCCGTGTGCGCCGAAGCGCTTGTAACCAAGCACTCCGCTCATGAGTTCGTGCCACAGATCTCCGACGTGGTAGATCTCATTGGCCTTCATCGAGCCTCTGGAATAGCCGTAACCCGGCAGACTCGGAACAACCACATCGAACGCATCCTCCTTGCGCCCGCCGTGCGCGACCGGATCGGTCAACCATGGAATGAGTTTCAGGAAGCGTACGAACGAATCAGGGTAGCCGTGCGTGAGAATGACGGGCAGGGCATTGGGATGGCGACTGCGCTCATGAATGTAGTGCACGATACTGCCGCCGATTTCCGCGCGGCAGTGTCGAAACGCGTTCAGCGCCGATTCCTGCCTGCGCCAATCAAACTCGGTGCGCCAATAACCCAGCAGTTCGCGCAAGTAGGCCGGATTCACGCCGGCGTGCCAATCGTGCGCGTCGTCGGGCGGCAGACGTGTGCTGTGCAGACGCGCCGCCAGGTCCTGCAGCGTTTCATCCGACAGCACGAACTCAGCCGGGTTCGCGGGCATACTGCGCCACCTCTGCTCGCCGTACCGCACTCGCCGCGATTCGGTTCCAGCGCCGAAGCGGGCCCAGGAAATCGAAGATCTCCCGTACCAGCAGGCCCGGCACCTCGAGCGCTGCGAAATGGCCGCCGCTGGACATTCGGGCATAGCGCCGCACGTTCAGCGTGCGCTCCGCGAACGAGCGCGGCGGAACGCCGGCGCCGTCAAACGGGAACAACGCCAGTCCGACCGGGCAGTCGACGTAGTCGCTCGGCGTGAGCGAGGGGCGATGAGCTTCGGAGTAGTAGGACAGCATCGACGAGCCGATCGTCTGTGTCGTCCAGTACAGCATGATATTGGTCAGCAGTACGTCCTTGCGGAAAGCTCGTCGGAAATCCGCCCGTGGATCAGACCACGAGTGGAATCGGTCCACGATCCAGGAAGCCAGACCGACCGGAGAGTCGTTCAGTCCGACTGCCAGCGAACGCGGCTGTGACATCTGCACGGCCGCATACGCGCCATCGGCGAGAAATCGCCTGTGCGCGGCCCGTACGTATTTCGCTTCGGCTCGGGAGAGCCAGTCCATATTGACGTCGGTCGCGTGCCATCCGATGTCGGTCAGATGAATGGCGATCACCGAGTCCGGATAGTCGATCGCCAGGATCTGCGCCAGCATGCTGCCGCCATCGCCGCCGGCGACGGCAAAGCGCTCGTAGCCCAGCACCTCCGTCATCAGGCGCCACAGCAGCTGCGCACTGTGCCGGTTGGCGGAACGACCCGCAGGATGCGCCACAGGCCCAGTCAGCGGAAAGCCGGGCAACGAAGGCACCACCACATCGAACGCATCATCGAGGCTAAAGCCCATGCGCCGCGGATCAGCGAGTATCGGAATGAGTTTGACGTAACGAAGGAAACTGTCAGGCCAGCCATGAAGCAGCAACAGCGGCAGATTCTCGCTGCCGCGGCCCCTGGCGTGCACGAAGTGCAGTCTGGCCCCGTCCACGCTCGCCCGGTAGTGAGGCTGGGCGTTCAGCTTTTCTTCCTGCAGCTGCCAGTCGAATCCGTTCAGCCAGTAAGCGATCAGCTCATCGAGGTATGAAGGATCAACGCCGTGCTTCCAGTCCGGCGCTGCAATACCGCGTACACGCCGCGTTCGCTCAAGCCGGACCCGCAGATCCTGCAGCACATCGCGTTCGACGTGCAGCTTAAATGGCTCGGGTTCCACCGAGTGATTGTCTGGAACGCGTTACTGCGCGGCCAAGCTGGCAATCCGCCGATTGTGCGTCAGTATCGTCCTATGTCCTGCCAGCTTCCCGTAGCTCGAGTCCCTCATTGCCAACTCGCGCGCGACGCAGAATCAGCCCGATCAGCAGCAATGCGCTGCCGAACATAAGACTGGTGAGCAGTCCGTATCGGGAAAAGATCGTGGGAGGCAGCGCACGTGGCACCGCCGCGTTGATGAGGCCTGTCTGGTGACGCGGCACCGACTGAATCAGGTTGCCCCCAGGGCCGATCAGCGCGGAAATGCCGTTTGGCGTCGCGCGTATGATCGGGATCGCTTCCTCGATGGCACGCATCTGCGCTTGTGCCAGATGTTGCGCAGGTCCCCAGGCACCGAACCAGGCATCGTTGGACGGATTGAAGAGGAAGGACGGGCGATGCGCCTCATCGACCACATGCCCCGAGAAAATGA
>DATMRM010000067.1:0-7468 GCA_035566155.1 Steroidobacteraceae bacterium
ACCTCACGCGGCACGCCGGCTAATTGCGCCACCTGCAGCCCAAAGCTGCGATTAGCCGGTCCCTCCTTCACCGCGTGCAGGAACACGAGCGAGTCGCCGTGCTCGGTGGCATCCAGGTGCACGTTGGCGCAGGCTTGCAGCTCCTGCGCCAGACAAATGAGCTCGAAGTAGTGAGTCGCGAACAACGTGAACGGACGCAGGTGCTCGGCGATGTGTCGGGCTGTGGCGTAGGCGAGCGACAGCCCGTCGAAAGTGCTGGTGCCGCGGCCGATTTCATCCATCAGTACCAGACTGCGATCCGTGGCGTTGTGCAGAATGTTGGCGGTTTCGGTCATCTCCACCATGAAGGTTGATCGGCCACCGGCCAGATCATCCGCGGCCCCGATGCGCGTGAAGATGCGATCGATCGGACCGATCTGGGCCCGAGCGGCGGGCACGAAGCTGCCGACATGGGCTAGCACGACCGCGAGTGCGACCGAGCGCATGTAAGTGGACTTGCCGCCCATGTTCGGCCCGGTGATGATCAGCATCCGTCGTCCTTCATGCAGCGCCACATCGTTCGGAACAAACGGGGTATTGATGCAGCTTTCCACCACTGGGTGGCGCACCGCCTCAAGCACCAGACGTGGCTCGTCGAGCAGCGTCGGTTCGGTCCAGTCGAGCGTTACCGCGCGCTGTGCCAGTGCCGCCAGCGCATCCGTCTCGGCCAGCGCGCCCGCGCTGGCCTGAAGCGCAGGTAACGCCTCGATCAGTGTGCCGAGCAAGTCTTCATACAGCTCGCGTTCGCGGGTCAGCGCACGTTCGCGCGCGCCGAGCACTCTGTCTTCGAAGCCCTTGAGTTCGGGAGTCACGAAACGCTCGGCGCTCTTGACGGTCTGTCGGCGCAAGTAGTCCGGAGGTACCCGCTCCGCATCGCGTCGTGAGACTTCGATATAGAACCCGGAGACTCGGTTATAGCCGAGCTTCAGTGAGGCGATGCCACTGCGCTCGCGCTCACGCTGCTCGAGTTCGAGCAGGAACGCGTCCGTGTTCGTGGCGATGCGCCGCAGTTCATCAAGCTCAGAGTCGTAGCCGATGGCGATGACGCCGCCGTCGCGCAGGAAGTGAGGCGGCTCCGGATCGACCGCGCGCTCGAGCACAGCGCGCTCGACGATGTGCTCGGAAAGCCGCGACTGCAGTTGCGCGAGCAAGGGCGAGTCGAACTGCGTCAGCGTGCTGCGAACGGCAGGAATGCTGCCAAGGGAGCTGCGCAGCTGCACCAGATCACGCGGGCGCGCGGTACGCAGTGCGACGCGCGCCAGGATGCGCTCGAGATCTCCGACCGCCCGCAGCTGCTCGCGCAACGCCTCGTAGCGGCGCGAATCAGCGAGCGAGGCGATGGCCTGGAAGCGTTCGCGCAGTACGCCGTGTGCGCGGATCGGACGATTGAGCCAGCGTCGCAGCGCTCTCGAGCCCATCGCCGTGATGGTGTGGTCGAGCACCGCGAACAAGGATGCGCCTTCGCTGCCCGACAGACTCTCGTCCAGTTCCAGGTTGCGCCGCGTGGTGGCATCCAGGATCAGTGCTTCACCGCGCTCCTCGACGCGCATCGCGCGGATGTGCGGCAACGCCGATTTCTGGGTGTCGCGCACGTACTGCAGCAGCGCGCCGGCGGCGCGGATCGCGAACGGCAGCTCATCGACCCCAAACCCGGTGAGCCCGAGTGTGCCCATCTGGTCGGTGAGCACACGCGACGCACTCGCCAGCTCGAAATGCCACACAGGCCGTGTACGAACCACGGGCGCCTGTCGCAGACCCGTCAGCAGTTCGCGCGACTGGTCCTCCGGCAGCAGCAATTCCGCTGGGCGCAAGCGCTCCAGCTCGGCCTCGATCGCACCCGCCTCGCGCGATTCGAGCACGCTGAAGCGTCCGGACGAGAGTTCCAGCCACGCAAGGCCCGCGTGCGTGTGATCCATCACCAGCGCTGCCAGCAGGACTTCGCGGCGTTGATCGAGCAGCGCCTCGTCGGTCACAGTGCCCGGCGTGACCACCCGCACCACCTGGCGCTCCATCGGACCGCGGGTCTTGCCCGGATCGCCCGTTTGCTCGCAGATCGCCACCGACTGACCCCGCCGCACCAGGCGTGCAAGATAGGCATCCAGGCTTTGCACCGGCACTCCGGCCATTGGAATCGGCGCGCCGGCAGACTGCCCGCGACGCGTCAGTGCGATGTCGAGCAGACTCGCTGCGACTCGGGCATCCTCGTAGAAGGTCTCGTAGAAATCGCCCATCCGATACAGCAGCAGCGCTTGCGGGTACTGCGCCTTGATGCGCAGGTACTGCTGCATCATCGGGGTATGTTCGGCGTATTCGGAAGGGCGGTCGTTCACGACGACACCGTCTGCGGCGCAGGCATGCGTTGTCCGCGCCCGTTCAGCGGGCGGGAAACTCTTTGCGCAGATCGGACGCGATGCGCTCGAATACAGGCCTCCAGTCGCCGGCCTGAGTCTGACGATAGAGTCGGGTCTGCGGATACCAGGGCGTGTCCGGCCGCTCGCGCATCCATCGCCAGTCGGGCGTGTGCGCCAGCGGCATCCAGGTTCGACGGCCGAGGGCTCCGCTCAGATGCGCCAGACTGGTATCCACGCTGATCACCAGGTCCATGCAATCGCATAGCGCCGCCGTGTTGGCAAAATCCAGCAGCTCATCTTCGAACGAGAATAGGCACTCGGTCGCGTCGAGCGCGGCTTCATCCTCTGGCCGCACCTGGGTCTGCAGCTGATAGTACTGATATTGCGCAGGCAGATGGCGGATCCAGTCAGCCAGCCGAATACTGCGCCGCTGATCGATGTAGTTCCTGGCATTGCCGCTCCACACCAGGCCGACACGCGCGCCGTTGCGCTCGCCCAGTGTGCTTTGCCAGTGCGCGACGCGGGTAGGATCACTGCGCAGATAGCTTGCCGGCGCAGGAATCGTGTCCAATGTCGTCCGGAACGCCAGGGGCAGGGTCATGATCGGACAGTGATAGTCGAACGCAGGCAGCAGCTCACCCTTCGGTATCAGTTCAGTGACCCCGTCCAGATCAGCCAGCAGCTCAGACAGCGCGGGCTGGACCTCGAGAATCACCGTCGCGCCGCGTTGGGCGCACAGTGCCGCGTAGCGGCAAAACTGCAGTGTGTCTCCCAGCCCCTGTTCGCTGTGAATCAGCAACCGCTTGCCGCCTAAGGGTTCATCGCCGAGCCAGAGCGGCTGCCTGAAGTGCCGCTCTTCACCAATGCCCAGGCGTTGCGCGTTCTTCCAACGCCACTCCCACGCCGGCCAGCCGCTGGCGAAATCTCCGGTGTACAGCAGCGCCATCGCACGATTGAACTGTGCGTCGGCGAATTCCGGATTGGCGGCGATGGCGCGGTCATAGCTGGCGATGGCCTCATTCCATCGCTGGCAGTCCTGCAGCGCCATGGCCCGGTTGTAGTGCGGGAAGGCATCGTCCGGATCGAGCTCGATCGCCCGGTCGAAACTCTTGAGGGCGGCGTCCACGCAACCCTTGCGGTGTTCCACGAAGCCCCGGTTGCAATAGGCGTAGGCGTAGTCGGGCTTACGTTCGATCGCCTGGTTGTAGCCGGTGATCGCCGCATCCAGCTGCCCCAGATCCTTCAGCGCATTGGCGCGCTTGTAATAGCCTTCTGCACGCGAGGGGTCGGCCGCGATCGCCCGGTCGCACAGCGCAATGGCCTGCTGGAAGGCGCGCGCTGCTGCGGCGCTCGTGGCCTGCGCCAGAAACGCTTCGTACTGCTCGGGCGTCGGTGTGGCGGCCGGATTGGCCGCGGCTGCCTTTCCCTTGAACAGCTTGTCGAATATCGGGGCCATGGATGATGGCGCAGTCTACAGTCTCAGGCGCTAAGATCGCACCTTCACGCCTGGAGGTGCCGCGCATGAGTTTTCGACTGTACAGCGACGATCTGAAGGAGGGTGATTTCCTGCCCTCGGCGCAAGTCTTCAACGGTTTTGGCCACAATGGGGCCAATATTTCCCCGCATCTCGCCTGGAGCGACCCGCCCGCCGGCACGCAGAGTTTCGTCGTTCAGCTCTATGATCCGGACGCTCCGACCGGTTCCGGGTGGTGGCACTGGATTGTCGCCAACCTCCCGGCTTCCTGTCGCGCGTTGCCGCGCGGCGCCGGCAGCGGCCAGGCCTCGATGCCACCGGGCGTCGTACAGGCCAGAAATGACTACGGCAAATCAAACTTTGGCGGCGCGGCGCCTCCGCCCGGGCCACCGCATCGCTACATCTGGACGGTCAATGCGCTGAAGGTGGACCTGATCGATGTGACACCCGACAGCAGTGGCGCGCTGGTGGGATTCATGGTGACGATGAACAAGATTGCCAGTGCGCAGCTTCTGACTCGCTACGGCGTGTAGCGGTTGGACGATTTCAACGACAGCGTGTTGCGGTCGTTGGCCGAGCGCGCCGGCGAGCTGCTGCTGGCGCGGGGACGTCGTGCGGTGACGGCCGAATCGTGCACCGGAGGCTGGGTCGCCAAGTGTCTGACGGACATTCCGGGCAGCTCGAAGTGGTTCGAGCGCGGCTACGTCACGTATTCCAATGCGGCCAAGGAGCAGGAGATCGGAGTCAGTGCCCAAGCGCTCGCGACGTTCGGGGCGGTCAGCCGCCCGGTGGTCGAGCAGATGGCGCTGGGCGCTCTCAAGGGCAGCGGCGCGGACCTGTGTGTGGCGATCACCGGAATTGCCGGGCCGGACGGGGGGACGGTGGAGAAACCCGTGGGTCTGGTTTGGTTTGGGCTGGCGGATGCCCGGGCCGCGCGGCCGATCGCGCAACGACAGCTGTTCAGCGGCGATCGTGACAGGATTCGTCGGGCGTCGGTTGCCACGGCTCTGCAGATGTTGATCGAGGCGGTGCACTGAAACGGCTGTTTTTTGCGTTCTGGCCACCGGCAGGGTGGGTTCAGCCGCTGATGCAGGCCGCTGCGCCCGTCGTGGCACAGGCCGGCGGTCGCACGATGCAGTCCTCGGACATGCACGTGACCCTGTGTTTCCTCGGTTCGGTGGATGAGTCGCGGATCGAAGCGCTGCGCGCGCGCGTCGCCGCCGTGCGCGCTGGCGCCCTGACGCTCCGGTTCGACCGTATCGAGTTCTGGCGTGAGCCGCGGGTGCTGGTCGCCACCGCGCAGCCCACTGCCGCGGGTCTTGCTCTGGCACAGTCGCTGCAGCAGGCAGCGTCGGATCTGGGGCTGGCGCCCGATCGTAAGCCTTGGCGGCCGCACATGACCCTGGCGCGATCCGTACTGCCCAAGCGGTTGCCCCCGGCATTTCAAAGCGAGCGCCCGATGCCCAGTCCCCTGAGATTGACCGTCAGCAGTTTCTTGCTCGCCGAAAGCCTGATCGGCGCGCAGCGTCGCTACGGGACGCTTGCCAGCTGGCCTCTGGCTTGAGCGCATTTTTCTGGTGGTGGGGTGCAGGCGAGCGCCGGTCTGAGGCTGGAGCGTTTTTTTCTAATGTTCCCACCGATTTGCGCGCTGCGCGGCGCGCCCGTTGTGGGATAATTGCGAATCACTCGTCTGAGGACCGTCGCGCATGGAACAACGCATGGAAGACAGCAATCGCAAGAAAGCACTCGTCGCCGCGCTCGGGCAGATCGAGAAACAATTCGGCAAGGGATCGGTCATGCGTCTGGGTGATGCCTCCGCAGTCTATGACGTGGAAGCCGTGTCAACCGGCTCGCTGGGTCTGGATATCGCACTCGGGATCGGTGGCCTGCCGCGCGGTCGCGTGGTCGAAATCTATGGTCCGGAGTCCTCAGGCAAGACCACCCTGACATTGCAGGTTGTTGCCGAGGTGCAGCGGCAAGGCGGCACAGCCGCATTTGTGGACGCTGAGCACGCGCTCGATCCGAGCTACGCCGGCAAGCTCGGTGTCAATGTGCAGGATCTGCTGGTCTCGCAGCCGGACACCGGCGAGCAGGCACTGGAGATCACGGACATGCTGGTGCGCTCGGGCGCGGTGGACGTGGTCGTGATCGACTCGGTTGCAGCGCTGACGCCCAAAGCGGAGATCGAAGGCGAGATGGGCGAAATGCAGATGGGCCTGCACGCCCGATTGATGTCGCAGGCGCTGCGCAAGCTGACCGGCAACATCAAGCGCTCCAACACCATCGTGATCTTCATCAACCAGATCCGCATGAAGATCGGTGTGATGTTCGGCAACCCCGAGACCACCACCGGTGGCAACGCGCTGAAATTCTATGCCTCGGTGCGACTGGATATTCGCCGCATTGGCGCCATCAAGAATGGCGAAGAAGTGGTCGGCAATCAGACGCGCGTGAAAGTGGTCAAGAACAAGGTCGCTCCGCCGTTTCGTGAGGCTGAGTTCGAAATCATGTACGGCTCAGGCATCTCGCGCGAGGGCGAGATCATCGATCTCGGTTCCACGCATGGCATCATCGACAAGTCCGGCGCCTGGTACAGCTACAACGGTGAGCGCATCGGCCAGGGTAAGGACAACACGCGACTGTATTTGCAGCAGCACAAAGACATTGCCTCGGAGATCGAGAGTAAGGTCCGTCTGAAGTTGCTGCCGCCGAAGAGTGTTGAGGAAAAGACAGCCTAGCAGGCGAGTCTCGAGCGACGAGTCCGGCGACCCGGCGGCCGCGTTGGCGGCTGCCGGGTCGCTTCTGGCCAGGCGCGACTACTGCTCATCCGAACTGGCGGCGCGGCTGGTGTCGCGCGGCTTTGCGCCTGATACCGTACAGGCGACCCTCGCAGACTTACACGCTCGGCACTACCTCGACGACGCGCGCTACGCGCGGCAGTTCGTTGACACGCACGCGCGGCGCGGCCACGGTCCGGTGCTCATCCGGCATGAGTTGGGTGAACGGGGCCTGAGCCCGCAGCTCGCCGAACAATCACTGGCTGATTTCGGCGATTGGTCAGCGCTGGCGCGCGAGGTACGCGCCCGGCGGTTCGGCGCCCAACCACCCCGCAGCCGGTCGGATAAGACGCGCCAGGCGCGCTTTTTGCAGTATCGTGGTTTTTCCGACGATGATATTCGTGGCGCCCTTGGGTTTGATGTTACGAGTGATTGTTAAGTTATGACAGATAAATCGACCTCAACAATGCGCGCTGCGCAAGTGCGGCGCATGTTTCTGGAGTACTTCCGGCAGAACGCTCACACCGTGGTGCCGTCCTCCTCGCTCGTGCCAGGCAACGATCCGACGCTGTTGTTCACCAACGCCGGCATGGTGCAGTTCAAGGATCTGTTTCTGGGCAAGGAGCGGCGCGACTACGTGCGCGCCACGTCGAGCCAGCGCTGCGTGCGAGCCGGCGGCAAGCACAACGATCTGGAGAATGTCGGGTACACGGGGCGCCATCTGACCTTCTTCGAGATGCTCGGGAATTTCAGCTTTGGTGACTACTTCAAGCGTGAAGCAATCCGCTTTCACTGGGAGCTGGTCACGAGCGAACAATGGTTCGGTG
>DATMRM010000068.1:0-6698 GCA_035566155.1 Steroidobacteraceae bacterium
CCGATCTGGAACGCGGTCTTCAGCTCGCTGGTCACGAATGCTGGCGCAAGAATCGTCAGCGGCACGTCTTTCGGGGTGGCGTAGCCCTTGCCGTCCGACATGCGCACGAATGCGGCAATATCGCTTTCGCGCGTTTGTTCAAGCATGAATGTCTTCAGAGGTTCGACGCCACGCGACAGTGCTTCCGTGGTCTCGATGCTGCCGGACATATAGGGCGTCACGGCGTCGGTTCGGATCTTCTCCACCACCGGGGCCATCACGAACAGCGTTAGAAACAGCGCCAATCCGACCAGCACCTGGTTTGGCGGCGACTGTCCGGCACCCAATGCCTGCCGCAGAATCGAGAGCACGATGATGATTCGCGTGAATGAAGTCATCATCAGCAACACTGCCGGCAGCAGCGTGATCGCGGTCATCAGTGCCAGCAGCTGGATGGTCAGCGTATAGGTCTGTCCGCCACCCGCTGTGCTCTGCACGGCGAAAGCGGGAATCCCCGCCGCAGGCGCCACCGAGGCTGCTGCATGCACGGCCAATGGCAGCAGCAGCGGCAACAAGCCTAGCGACAGGCTCGCGAGCCAGCGCTGCGCAAGTGTTCGAGAACGACTCATTTGCCGAGACTCTTCAGCAGTAAGGATTTGAAGGTCGGGCGCGCCGCAGCGGCGGGCCCGGCCGAATCCGCGGCAGACGCGCGCGCCACCGGCATGTCGTCGAACACATGCAGGGTACGCACATTCCCTGGCGCGACGCCCAGCAATAGCTGACGCTCGCCGACGCGAATCAAGACCGCGCGCTCGCGCGGGCCCACCGGCAGTTGCCCCACCACCTCGAGCGCGGAATGGGTGCCACCGCCCAAACCACGCATGCGTCGGGCGAACCGACCGGCGGCGACGACCGCACCGAGCACCACCAGCAGTGCGATCACTACCCGCAGCAGACCACCGCCTGAACTGGAGGGAGCGACCTGCTCGGGCGCAGCAAACGCGGCTGCCCAAGCGCTGGTGGACAGCTGCATCACCCCACAGGCCAGCGCAGCCCAGGCGCAAGCGATGCGCCCGGGACGCGCAATCGGACGTCGAACGGTGGCGTTCAAGATCTACCAGCTCGCTTTAGGTTCACGACCAGCCTAAAGGAGCAACCCGCATGCCACGCACGTAGGGATGCGTCTAAGTGGTTCTGTGTGTTTGATTTGCTGCAGGTTTCCCGCTGTGAAGCAGTTCACATCGCGCCTGTCTGCCGGATATTTGGCGCTGAGCTGCGGCCGTCGAGTCGCCCTGTCTGCGATGCCCGACGGCCAACGGTCACTGTCAACCGATGCAGATTTGATTCGCTCTGCATCCAACGACCAAGGACAGCAGGACGTCCGCAGTCGAAGGCGAACCGCGTTATGGAAAGTATCAAACAAGGTGAGGTTATGAAGACGACAACTGTGCGAATCGCAGCCTGCACAGCCGTAGCGGCCGTGCTCGCCGCGTGCGGCGGTGGAAGCTCCGACTCCGGCATGACATCGAATCCGACGGGCTCGGTGCAGCTCGGCACGATGCCGGTGGTGATCAGTGACGCCTCCTCGGATGACTGGGCGCTGATCGGTGTGAGGGTACTGAGCATCGCGCTGGTACCGTCCGGTGGCGGCAGCAACGTGACGGTCTATACCGCAGGCTCGGCCGCGCCGTACCTCAATCTCGAACAGCTCGACAATCTGGGAGAAATACTCGGCAACGTGTCAGTGCCAGTGGGTAGCTACACGGGCGCCGTGCTGACCATCGGCGCGAATCCGGGCGACGTGTTGCTGACCGTGGCGCCGAATCCGGAAAGCGGATTCGCCGGCAATCCCGGAGAGGTCATCAGCTCGGACAACATCCAGATTCAGCACACGCGGGGCAGCGCCGGCAGCCTGACCGCGACGATCAACGTCAACTTCAGCAACTCGCTGGTCATCGACTCCGCGGGCACACCCAATCCGGCACTCGATCTGGAATTCGATCTGTCGCATCCGGCATTCATCGTAGGACATGAGCCTCCGGGCGCAGGCACCACGCTGTGGGCGGTGAACTTCCAGGCTCCGGTGCACCGGCATCCGATCGCCGATCTGACGCGCCTGGTACTGCGACACGCCTATGGCAATGTGATGAGCGTCGCGAGCGACGGCTCGTCCATCACGATCAGCAAGCAGCTGCCGGCATTCCCGATCGCGACCCCGGAAACCGCGGTGGCGACCTCACAGCAGCTGATGATTCTGGCCGATAGCACGAACGGCACACTGTTCTATGACGTGGATGCCAAGACCAGCACCTCGATCACCAACTTTTCGAGTGAGACCAGTCTCGCCGGCAAGTTCGTGCGCGTTGCCGCACGTTACCAGCAGGACGGCACGCTGGTGGCCACGCGCATCTGGGCGAGCGGCAGCTTCGCGAACGTATGGCTGAGTCCCGAAGGCCACGTGGTCAACGTCAACAGGAACACCGACGTCATCACCGTGACGAACGAGCAAGGCGTAGGTATACCGCTGCAGGTCAATGCCAACACGCAGTTCTTTTTCCGCCAGCCCTGGTCGGGCATTGCGGATGCGACCCCGATCGGAACCGGCACCGGCTTTCTGAGCAGTCAGAACCTGGTGCGCGGCTTCAAGGTACATGCGAGTGTGGTGGATCCGCTGGCGAGGCCGCTGGTGGCGCAGAGCATCGACATCGAAGCGGCCGCTTACTCGGGCGCCATTTCGCAGTCCAATTCCACCGGGTTCACCTATACCCACGACTACCTGCGCGCGATCGATGACTACACATTCACCCTTCCGTATCTGTCCAGCAGCAGCACCAATCCCTACGATCCGAGCGGTAGCGCGATCACGGGCTTCGAGTACTGGAACTTCGCCTTCCCGACCCTGGTTACCTCAGGCAGCGCGGTGACCAACGACTTCGTGCAGGCCACCGATGGCACCGTCAGCTTCGGCGGCGGGGCAGCACCGATCACTGCCTATGGCACCAGCTCGGCGCTGTGGAATGACCCGGCAAGCCCCAATGCCTGGAGCGCGCCGTGGACCATTCTGCTCCCGGTACCGCTGCCGCTCGCGAGCGTCGCCACCGGCGTCGCGAGTGACAGCTTCACGGTCAGCGTACCGGAGGGCACGCAATCGGTCACCGTCAACGTCAATTCGAATCCAGGCTCGGCGACGCTGGTCTATCAGGTCGATCGCACCGGCGGCATCCTCACGATCAGCCCGCTCGACATCGGGACCAGCAGCGGCCTGAACACGTTTACCACCGCACTGAGCGCTGGCACGCCGGTCAAGGTGTATGGCATCCCGCAGGCGGACGGCACGTTGAACGCGTATGTCGTCACCTACTTCACCGGCATGATGCCGATGCTGTAAGCCACAGTCAGAACGGCACGCCAGAAGAAACGGCACCAGAAGATAGGGCCCGCGAGGGCCCCAATCTTTTCAGCAACGATCCGGCAGCGGTCTAAGCGAGCGCTATCAACCCAATGCCGCCTGCAGCATCTCCATTTCGGCTTGCGACTCGAGCATGATGCGAACCAGCGCCGAGTCGGACAATCCCAGCGCCGTGGCCGACGGCAACCGCGCCAGGGCGGAATCATCCGCATTGTTAGCCTTCATCTGCTCCGCGACTGCCACCGCGACGATCAGCAGATCCTGGAGATCGGCCGGCTCCTCGTGCGTGCGATCGATTTCAAGCTGGCCGCCCACTGCTTTGGCAATATCGTCCGGCAGCTTCCAGTTCTCGATCAACGCCGTGCCAATGCCTGGATACCAGTCGCGCAGAATCGGATCGTCTACCTGCATCGCTCCCTGCTTGGGCGAGCGCGCGATGATGTAGATCTTGCCGATGTTATGCAGCAGGCCGGCCAACAGCGCCTCGTCCGAGCGAATGCCGCGGGTCTCTTTGGCCATCGCATGGGTGAGGGCCGCGACCCGCACACCGTCCTGCCAGCAGGTCTCCAGCTGCGAACGGATATGCGCCAGATCGGGTGCCCGGCGCAACTGCGCGTTGGCGTAGGCCAGCGCGGCCGCGCGGATATTGTCATGACCAATCCGGGCCACCGCGACCTTCAGATCAGTCACCGGTGCGCCGCCACGATGCAGCAACGTTGAATTCGCCATCGTGAGCACTCGCCCGGCCAGACCGGCATCCGAGCCCACGACCCGTGCAATGCGTTCGCTGGTGACATTCTCATCACTGAGCACCTGCTGCGTGCGGGCCGCGGCGTCCGGAAAGGACGGTAGCTCCACCCGGCCGCCTGACAACTCCTTCGCCAATGAGGCCAGGAATTGGAATGGCGTCTCTTTGGCGTCGCCTGACCCAGCAGCTTGCTTGACCGGCACTGTCACGATTGCACTCTCCAGCTATTTCAACTTGCGAATCCGTTCGGCCGGGCTGATAACGTCGGTCAAACGGATTCCGAATTTCTCGTTCACCACTACCACTTCACCATGCGCGATCAGCGTCCCGTTGACGTAGACGTCAAGCGCTTCACCGGTGGCCCGATCAAGCTCCACAACCGAGCCCTGATTGAGCTGCAACAGGTTTCGAATACTGAGGCGGCTGCGTCCAACCTCGATCGATAGTGTGACTGGAATGTCCAGCACCACATCGAGATTCAGCTCACGGTTCGTGCCCGGCTCAGGCGCCTCGGGCTTCAAAGTTCCCAGTTCCGCGGGTTGAACCTCAGCCGCGTTCGATGTCGTACTCATATTTTCCCACCTACCGAGACATTACTTAACACCGGCGTCTTGCGCCGGGTTACTCGTTGCGTGACTTTGACTGCCTGCTGGCCGCGCGAGGCGCCGTAGCTGCCACGGGCCACTGGCACGCCCTCTGCAAGCAGCGTGATGTTGCCGTCAAAATCACACGGAATGACATCGCCGGGTTTCAGATCCACCAGCCGTCCAACGGTCAGCGACGCGCGACCGAGTACCGGCGTGATCTCGATTTCCGCTTCCTCGATCTCTTCGCGCAGCGTCTGCGTCCAGCGCTCGTCGCGTTCCATGCGATCGCTCTGCATGCCCGAATCGAGCACATCCCGGATCGGCTCGAGCATCGAGTAAGGCAGGGTCAGATGCAGGTCGCCACCACCGGCCTCGAGGTCGATCTTGAAGGAGCTGACCACGACGAGTTCCGAAGGACTGACGATGGTCGCAAAGTGCGGGTTGATCTCGGAACTGGTGTACTCGATGTTGATGTTGGCAATGATGTTCCAGGCCTGGACCATGTCCTCAAAGGCCTGCTTCAACACCATCTGAATGACTCGGCCTTCGGTGGCAGTGAATTCGCGTCCCTCGATCTTGGCGTAACGACCGGTGCCGCCAAAGAACGTATCCACGATCGCGAATACCAGCTTCGCGTCGAGCACCATCAGCGCGGTCCCGCGCAGCGGCGCAATACGGATCAGATTCAGACTCGAGGGTACCTGCAGATTCTGCGTGTACTCGCTGAACTTCTGGATCGCCACCGGCGCAACGCCGATCCCTGGCGTACGTCGCAGCATGCTGAACATGCCGATGCGAAACAGGCGCGCGAAGCGGTCGTTGATCATCTCCAGGGTCGGCATACGCCCGCGCACCAGGCGCGTCTGCGTCGCCAGATCGAACGGCCGCACTTCACCTGCATTGGGCGGGCCTTCATCGGTCGCGGTCGGTACCGCGCCCGTGTCTACGCCCTTGAGCAGCGCGTCGATCTCATCCTGATTGAGGACTTCAGCGGTCATGCGTTACTGGATCACGAAGCTGGTGAAGTACACCGCCTCGATCTTGCTGCCCTTGGCACCTTCAGAATTCAGCACCTTGCGGATCGCATCGAGTGTCGCGGCGCGCAGTTTTTCCTTGCCTTCGGAGCTCATCAGCGTCGCGTTGTCCTGGCTGGAGAACAACATCACCAGATCGTTGCGCACCGCCGGTTCATCGGTCTTCAACTCGTCGAGTATCGCGGCATCGCGCGACATGGCTTCAACGGTGACCTGCAGATAACGCGCACTGCCCTCGCCGCCAAAGTTGACGACGAACGCCGGATCAAATTTATAGAAGCTCGGAGGCCCTTTCTTGGAGCTGGGTTTTTCGGGCGCTTCGGCCTTGGCCTTGTCGGCCGCTGCAGTGTCGGCTCCTGCGGCGGCCGCGGCCGCCGGCTTGGGCTTGAAAGCGAACCACGCGCCTGCGCCACCGCCGCCAAGCACAACGACTGCGGCAATGATGATCAGAGGTAGCTGGCTCTTCTTCTTGCCAGAAGGAGCGGCTGCCTCTTTACCCTTCTCTTTCCCCTTATCCTTGTCTTTCGCCTCAGCGGCGGGTGCCTTCGCTGACATGATGATGTGCCGGTTACCTGGGTTGAGTTGAGTGCGCCCGATCTATAGAGCAAGCGTTATGCCAGCATCAGTTTGCGCAAAACGACGGAAAACTGTCGCACTGCCAGCGCACATTCACACGTATTCGTCGATCAATCCGAGACCGTGTGTCGGCGAGATTGAGACGGAGTCGACACTTTGCGCGCTGTCTGAGGAGCCGCGCGACGCACCCGGCGTGTAGTGTGAGCCCGGTCTCGCCTCCTGTTGCACGGTTGCCTGGCCGAGTGTCAATCCACCGTTGGCCAGTATCGCGCGCAGTTGCGGCACGCTCTGTTCCAAGGCGCTGCGCGTATCGGGGTGTGGTGCACTGAAGCTGACGTTGACCTGCGAAGATTGCATGTCGATGC
>DATMRM010000069.1:0-4733 GCA_035566155.1 Steroidobacteraceae bacterium
ATGCTCAATGCGCGTCGCAGCGCAGGGTTGTTTCGAAATGGCGGCAAATTGAGGTTGAAGCCGATGAACAGCGTGCCGAGGAAGGGCGCAACAACGGCCTGATCACCGAAGTGTGACTTCAGCCACTGATACTGTGACGAAGGAAAGAAGTAGGCGAACTGCACTTCGCCGGACTGAAATCTCAACGAGTGTATGTTCTGATCAGTCAGCACGATGTACGTGACCTGCTCGAGCCGGACATTGCGCGCATCCCAGTAGCTCGAATTCTTTGCCAGCGTGATTCGGCTGTTTCCGGCGTCCTCCTGCAGACGAAAGGCGCCATTGCTGACCATGTGTTCCGGCCGAGTCCACTGATCACCCCACTGGGAAATGGCGGGTTCGTACAGCGGATAGAAATACTGCTGGTCGAGGATGCTCAGGAAGTACGGCACGGGCGCCGAGAGATGGATCACCAGAGTCCGCGGGTCAGGACTGTCAACGCCGAGAGCCGAAGCCGGCATTTTCCCGGCGCTGATCTGCTCCGCATTCACCAGCGGTGCCAGCGATTGCCCGTAGGCGGAGCCCGTCTTCGGATCCAGTTCACGCCGCCAGGCATAGATGAAGTCCTGTGCCGTGACCGGCGCACCATTGGACCAGCGCGCGTCGGCGCGCAGATGGAACGTCCAGGTCATGCCGTCCTGGCTGACGGCCCAATCGCTGGCAACGCCGGGTACCGGTTTGCCATCGATGCCTATCGCGACCAGACCTTCGAACAGATCATCCAGAATGTGCTGGGTCTGCGTTTCGGTCGTCAGAAGCGGATCGAGCGTGGTCGGCGCACTGTCGATGCTCAGCGTGAGGGTCTGCTCGCTCGCCAGATCAGTCCCGACCTGGGACATAGCGGGATGGGGAACCGCTTGCGCAGTGCCGTGGCCACAGGCGGTCAGGACGGCGCAGGACGGCGCCGTGCAAAGTACGAACAGGGTCGATGCCAGGCGCATCGGAATGCTCTTACGCGTTGCCCCTCAACATACGCGCCAGCTTACCGTAGGTGCGCTCGGCGCCAGGCAGAGACATCGCACGAATCTGAGCCTGATTGTCCGCCAGAATCGCTTCCACCTCGGCTGCCGGCACTGCCGGACTGCGCAAGAAGCCCTGGTACTGATCGCAGCCCATGCGCTTGAGCAACTCGAGCTGAGCGGCCGATTCCACGCCTTCGGCGACGACTTTCAGCCGCAGGCCGTGCGCGAGGGAAATGATTGCCCGCACGATCGAGGCGTCGTCCGGGTTGGAATTCAGGTCGCGAATGAAGCTGCGATCGATCTTCAGCTTGTCGATCGGGAAGCGCTGCAGGTAGCTCATGCTCGAGTAGCCGGTGCCGAAATCGTCGATCGACACCACCACGCCGAGCTGGCTCAGGCGCTCGAGCATGGTGACGGACTTCTCGGCGTTGCTCATCAGCGTCGCCTCGGTCAGCTCAATTTCAAGGCTGGAGGGATCGAGCGAGTTGCTGCTGAGCGCCTCGCTGACCACGTGCAGGAAGTTCGCCTGACGAAACTGCATCGGCGAGACATTCACTGCCACGCGCAGGAAGGGCAGGCCCTGCAGCTGCCACTGGCGGGTCTGGCGGCAGGCTTCGCGGATCACCCACTCGCCGATCGACAGAATCAGTCCGGTATCCTCCGCGATGGCAATGAACTCGCCCGGCATCATGCGGCCGCGCACCGCGTGCTGCCAGCGCAGCAGCGCCTCGACGCTGCGAATCTCACCGCTGTCGATGTCGATTTTCGGCTGATAGTGCAGCCGGAATTCACCGTGGCTGACGGCATGCCGCAGTTCGGCCTCGATCGCCAGCCGCTCGCGCGAGAATCCCATGATGCCGGCATCGAAGAAGCGGTACATGTTCCGGCCGTTCTGCTTGGCGTGATACATCGCCTCGTCGGCGCGGGCCAGCAGTTCCTCACCGCTCGTGCCGTCCGCCGGGAAGCGCGCGACGCCGATGCTGGATGAGATATGCAGGTCGCTGCCATGCAGCTTGCATGTCTCAGCCAGCACTTCGTTACTGCGGATCATCAGACGCTCGATTTCTTCCAGGGAACTGACATCGCGCAACAGCAGCAGGAATTCGTCACCGCCGGCGCGCGCGACCGAATCGTCCGAGCGCATGACCGACAGCAGTCGCTGCGCGATCAGTTTCAGCAACGCGTCGCCGGCGCCATGTCCGAGTGAATCGTTGATGAGCTTGAAGCGATCCAGATCCAGCACGCACACCGCGAACGGACGCGACTGCATCACCGCTTCCTTCAGCCGCTCGGCGAACAGTACGCGATTGAGCAGACCGGTCAGTGAATCGTGGCTGGCCTGATGCAGCAGTTCGGCGTTGACGCGTTCGAGCGACTGGTCGCGCTGTTTCAGGGCTGCGACGGTTTCACCGAGCTGGAGCGTGCGGCGCTGCAGCCGCAGGCGCAACATCCGGCCGAAGACCCCGAGCATCACGCAGCGTCCGAGCGTGACGACGAAACTCAGCCACACCAGTTCTCGTTCGGCCAGGGTCGCGTGCGGCACGCCGCCGGTCTTGTTTCGCAGGAACAGCACCAGGGTGCAGACCGCGACGCACAGCCAGGTGAACGCCGCCTGGCGCGCAGTGATGCCGATCGAGCCGAGTGCATACACGACGAACAGCATCGTCAGGAAGTAGAAGGCGATCTGCGGGGCCAGTGCCATGAACACCAGCTGCATCGCCGTGGACAGGATCAGTCGCTGCGGGATCAGATAGTCGTAACCCTCGACGATCTTCGAGGCCTGATCGGTGAGGTAGTAGAAGACCGCGCATTCGATCAGACCGCAACCGGCATAGGCGAACGGTAATACGAATCCGATCGTGCCGGCGAGCGCGAACCCTAAAAGCAACACCCCGCTGGTAACATAACTGACGGCAACCGAGCCGATAACCCGGTGCGCGAGCAAGCGGTCGGCTTCTTTTCCTAGAATTCCGTCTACCATCCAAGGTCCGCCGCGGATGAATTCCATGCACCTTACGCGGCCGGCCCAGCCCGAAACGTGACGCATTCGACACCGCGTCGGGAGCCTCGAATAGTAGTGACTTCAGTCATGCCGACGCGTGACTTAACGCGGTCGTCGCAGGCGCGCAACGCGCCGCGGCACACGATTCGACGATGCGCTTCTTTCCAGCTAAGCTGCGGCAGTAGGCGGGGCTGGACCGCGGTGGGTGCCAGTCTCGAATGGCGGTTTGGGGGGATTATGCGGACCGACAGTGCCGCCGAGCGCGTGACCGGACCCGATCGGGCCGCGCACGCCGGCAGTACGACGCTCGTGACCTGGGCCAAAGCAATCTGCCGTGCACTGGATGCGGCTGGCTGCGACGTTCCGGAAATACTCTGCCGGGCGGGCCTCGACCCGACGATCCTGAATGAACCGACCGCCCGGTGTCCGTTCGAGCAGGGCGTGGAGCTGTGGCGTTGCGCCATCGAAGCGACTGGCGATGATGCCTTCGGCCTGAAAGTGGCCAGCCAAGTCCGGCACACCTCTTTCCACGCGCTCAGTTACGGCATCATTGCCAGCTCCACCCTGAAGGAGGCGTTCGAGCGCATCTGCCGCTACTGCCATGTGGTCAGCGATGCGGTCGAGTACCAGCTGCTGCGCTGCGGGCCCGAATACCACTTCGTGATTCACCCGATGCAGAACGTACCGTTCGCGTCGGTCGACGCGGCCGTGGCCCTGCAGCTGCGCATGTGCCGCTCGTTTGTCGGCCATGACTATTCGCCGCTGCGCATCGAATTGCGCCGGCCGCGACCGGCACGGGTCGAGGAGTTCCAGACGTTGCTGCGCGCGCCGCTGCAGTTTGGTTGTGAGCAAAATCGCCTGGTGTTCGATTGCGAGAGCATGGAGCGTCTGCTGGATAGCGCGAACCCGGAGCTCGCGCGGCACAACGATGCGATCGCTCTGCAGTACCTGGCCCGCATCGAGCGCGGCAACATCCAGGCTCGGGTGCGCGAAGTGCTGATGCGCCGACTGGAGTGCGGGGAGCCCTCGCAGGAAGAGATCGCTGCCCTGCTGAGCGTGAGCGCGCGCACGCTACAGCGCCGGTTGGGCGAGAGTGGCACCACGTACAAGGAAATTCTGGATGAGACCCGCCACGCGCTGGCGCTGACTTATCTGAGTGCCCCGGAAAACAGCCTGAGCGACGTCACCTATCTGTTGGGCTTCTCCGCCGGCAGCAGCTTCACCCGCGCGTTCCGACGCTGGACCGGTCTTTCGCCCTCGGCATGGCGGGCGCGCGCAGCGCGCACGCCACCACCAAATTCCCCCTCACCGGGATATCTGGCGGCGTAGAGCTTTCAGGACTCGCCCATCACGACCGCGAGCTTGCCTCGGGTAGCGCGCGCCCCCAGCCGCGCGATCGCCTCACCGCCCCGCGCCAGCGGAAAGCGTTCGGTCACCATCGGACGGATGCGTCCCTCGCTATAGAGGGCGAGCAGTTCTGCCATGTTTTGAGCGTGCTGCTGGGGGCGACGGGCCACCGAGTCCCCCCAGAACACACCGACGATCTGGCAGTTCTTGAGCAATGGCAGATTGAGCGGGATCTTCGGGATGCCGGCCGGAAATCCGACCACCAGGAAGCGGCCGTTCCATGCGATCGATCGCAACGCCGCCTCGGCGTAGCTGCCGCCGACGGGGTCGAAAATAATGTCGGCGCCCTTGCCGCCGGTCAGCCGCCGCAAGCCGTCCTTGAG
>DATMRM010000070.1:0-4675 GCA_035566155.1 Steroidobacteraceae bacterium
TGCTGGACAAGCAGATCGAGGAGATCAACGATCTCGAGGCGCAGAAGCAGAAGTTCATTTCTCGCATGCAGATCATCGAGAAGTTGCAGCGTTCGCGACCTGAAGTCGTGCACCTGTTCGATGAAATGGTCAAGATCATGCCGGACGGGACCTATCTGACCTCGGTCAAAGAGAGCGGCAACAAGCTCAAATTCGAGGGCGTCGCGCAGTCCTCGACTCGCGTCTCCTCACTGATGCGCAACATCGCCGACTCGCAGTTTCTGCGTAATCCCGATCTCGAGGTCGTGCAGACCAAGAACGAAGCCGTCGGCAACAGCTTCGTGCTCGACGCGGAGCAGGTCAGCGTGATCAATAGCGACGACACATCGCAGCCGGGACCCAGACGTCCGGCACATGGTGCCCCGGCGGGAGCAGCTAAATGAACCTGATGGATGAACTGCGCACGCTGAACGTGCGCGAACCGGGTCGTTGGCCGTTCGTGATTCATGCGATTTCGGTGCTGCTGTGTTTCCTGGTGGTGAGCGGCATTCTGGTTTATGTGTTCGTGTGGGAAGACCGGATGCCGGCCCTGCAGCAGTCGCAGGATCAGGAAATGAAGCTGCGCGCTGAGTTCAAGGACAAGCACTCCAAGGCCGCCAACCTCAGTCTGTACAAGCAACAGCTGGCGGATATCGAGAAGTCATTCGGTGCGCTGCTGCGCCAATTGCCCAGCAAGACCGAGGTCCCCAATCTGCTGGTGGATATCTCACAGACGGGTCTGGCGGCGGCACTGGAGCAGAAATTGTTCCAGCCTGGTCAGGAAGTGAAGAAGGACTTCTATGCCGAGCTGCCGATCCACATCCAGCTCACCGGCAGCTACCACCAGTTCGGCTCGTTTGTCAGCGGCATTGCCGCGCTGCCACGCATCGTGACGCTGCACGACATTTCGATCACGCCGCTCAAGCAGAATGGCAGTTTCGATCAGCTGCAGCTCGATCTGACTGCCAAGACCTATCGCTATCTGGATGATGACGAAGTCGCCGCCGCGGAAGCAGAAAAGCGTAAGTCCGATGCGGCCAAACGGCATGGAGCCTGATGATGTCGGCACGATATAACAGGTCGCATTCGAGGCCGGTGCGTGGACTGGGAACGCTGCTCGGACTGGCGCTAGTGGTCGGTGCGCTGAGCGGCTGCAGTGCCCGCGACTCCGATCTGCAGAGGTTCATCGATACCACCAAGCATGAGCCGGGTGGTCGCGTCGAACCGCTGCCTGAGGTGAAACCCTATGAGGCGTACGGATACGCTGATCAGGAGCTGCGTTCGCCGTTCGTCCCCGGCGGTTCGGGCGGCGCGAACGCCAATCTGCGCCCCGACTCGCACCGCAATCGTGAGTATCTGGAACAGTTTTCGCTCGATACGCTGAAGATGGTGGGCACATTGAATCTGGGCGGCGGCCACTACGGCCTCGTCCAGACCAAGGACGGCCGCGTGCACCGTGTGGTGATCGGTGAGCACATGGGAACCAACGACGGGAAGATCACCGACATTTCAGCCTCGAAGATTGCTTTGGTTGAAATCATTCCCGACGGACTGGGCGGGTACATTGAACGTCCTGCGGCCCTGGCGTTGAACGAATGATTGGCATGGAGACACATCGAATGAAACGGTCCATCCTCCACACGCTGCGTGGACGCATTGCTCTGCTAGCCCTGGCTTGCGCGGCAGGAACGCTCGCCGCACCGGGCGCACGCGCGGCGGATGCTCCAGCCGGCGCCAATCAGCTGGAGTCCATCAGTGTGCAGTCGCTCAATGGCACTCAGACACAGCTGACGCTACACCTGAGTGCGGCGGCGCCCGAGCCGCTGGTATTTACCATCGACAAGCCGGCCCGGCTGTCGCTTGACCTGCCGAACACTTCGCTGGCATTGCCGTCGCGTCGCATCGACGTCGGCACCGGCGGCATCGACACCGTACTGGCGGCCGAAGCGAACGGCCGCTCGCGTGTGGTGCTGAATCTCGATCAGCAGTTGCCCTACACGACCTCGGTCAATGGCAATGACATCATTCTGGTGGTCGGCACGGGAGCCAAGGCCGCGAAGAGCGGCGCTGCGGCCGCCGCTAGCAGCGCGCCGATGGCTGCCAGCAGTGCTGCTCGCGCGATCAGGAACGTCGACTTTCGTCGCAGTGAGACCGGTGCCGGACGATTGATCGTGCGCCTGTCCGATCCACACACGCCGATCGATCTGAAGCAGCAGGGCAACCAGCTGCTGCTCACCTTTGCGGGCACCGATCTGCCCAAGAAGTACAGCCGGCGCTTTGACACCCTGGACTTCGCCACGCCGGTGACAGGCTTCGATGTCGGCCGCGACTCCAGCGGCGATACGCGCATCGTGATCAACGCCACCGGTGACTTTGAGCATCTGGCCTATCAGTCCGACGATCAATACGTGGTGGACATCTCGCCGGTTCGCAAAGCACCGGGCGAGGTCGCGAACGAAAAGAAGGAATACAAGGGCGAGCGTCTGACGCTGAACTTCCAGGACATCGAAGTTCGCGCAGTGTTGCAGCTGCTGGCCGATTCGAGTGGCCAGAACATCGTGGTCAGCGACAGTGTCGGTGGCAACCTGACGTTGCGACTTCAGAATGTGCCCTGGGATCAGGCGCTGGACATCGTGCTGCGTACCAAGGGCCTGGATAAGCGCCAGGAAGGCAACGTCATCATCGTCGCGCCGGCCGAGGAGCTGGCCACGCGTGAAAAAGCGGATCTGGCCAGCAAGAAGGACATCCAGGAACTCGAGCCGCTGCGCTCCGAGTACTTGCAGGTCAACTATGCCAAGGCTTCGGACATCTCGAACCTGCTGAAGGGCGTGACGCCCGGCAGTACCGGCGGCGGGCAGGCATCAGGCTCGGTGCTTTCGCAACGCGGTAAGGTGTCGGTGGATGACCGCACCAACACGCTGCTGCTGCAGGACACGGCAGAGAAATTGACAGAGATTCGCCGCCTGGTGGCCACGCTCGACATTCCCGTCAAGCAGGTGCTGATCGAGACGCGCATCGTGGTCGTGACCAACGACTTCGAGCGTGACCTCGGTGCTCGCTTCGGCGTGACCGCGGCGCGCGCCAACGGTACCAACGGTCTGTTCGAGACCACCGGCACGGCCGCGGGCGTGGATACCGGCGTGAGTTCCGCGCTCAACAATCTGGCGAGCAGCGGCTCGGTGTTCCCGATCAACATTCCGGTCGGCACCGCCGCGACCAACCGATACAACGTCAACCTTCCGGTGGCAAGTCCGGCGGGCAGCATTGCGTTCGGCATCCTCGGCTCCGATTTCCTGGTGGACCTCGAACTGTCCGCCGCTGAGACCGAAAACCGCGGAACGGTCGTCGCCTCGCCGCGTGTGGTCACGGCGAACCAGAAGGAAGCCACCATCCAGCAGGGTGTGGAAATTCCCTACCAGCAGTCGGCATCCAGTGGCGCGACCACCATCGCATTCAAAGATGCGGTGCTGTTGTTGAAGGTGAAGCCGCTGATCACTCCCGACAATCGCATCATTCTGGATCTGACCGTCTCGGATGACACGGTCGGACAAGTCGTCGTGGCTTCCGGCGGCGTGAATGTGCCGTCGATCAACACACGCAAGATTGAAACACAGGTCGTCCTGAGCGACGGCCAGACCGTTGTGCTGGGCGGCATCCTGACGACCAATCAGACGCTGCAGGCGACCAAAGTGCCGTGGCTGGGCGACATCCCGGTGCTCGGCAATTTGTTCAAGAGCACGACCAATACCAATGACAAGGATGAGCTGTTGATCTTCGTGACGCCGAAGATCATTCGAGAAGGCGTTACTGTGAACTGATTATCTGCCGGGAAAATGGGCTGACACTAGTCTACGTCCTTATGTCTTGAGGCTCAGACGATTTATGGTGACTACGATGCGCAAATTGGGATGCATATTGGCGGCATTGAGCGTGCTGGCGTTGAGCGCCTGCGGCGGTGGCAGTCTCAGCACTGGGACCAACACCGGAACGCACACGGGCAGCTCGTCCGGGAGCAGCAGCAGCAGCGGCGGCATCAACGCGACCGTCGCCACTGTCAAAGTGAGCTCCAGCGCCGCCAGCGTGCCGGCCGACGGCTCTGCCGGGGCCACCATTACCGCGCAGACCCTGGACGCCAACAACAACGCGGTCTCGGGCGCGACGGTGACCTTCTCGACCAGCACCGGCTCGGTACTCACCAACGAGACCACGACCACCGATGTCGCCGGTCACGCGACTGCGACGGTCACGGACAGCGGCGGTGCCGCGGGCAGCACCATCACCGTCTCGGCGACCGCAGGCACCGCCAAGGGCTCCGCCAACGTCATGGTGGTCAGCAACCAGCAGTCAGTTACTCTGTTGGTTAGCTCGCCGAGCCTACCGTCGAACGGATCCAAGCCGGTCACGATTCAGGCCATCGTGCGCAACGCGAGCAACCAGCTCGTGACGGGCGCAGTTGTGAGCTTCTCCGCGACCTCGGGTGGCATCACACCAGTGACGACGACTGCTGGCGCGGCGGCAACTCCCGCGGTACCGGCTGGAACCACCGATGCGAACGGCGCCGCCGCCGCACAGCTCACCCCGGCGGGTGACCCCACCAATCGCACGATCACGGTGACGGCGACGGTGGGAAGCACGCAGGCGACCGCCGCTGTGGCCG
>DATMRM010000071.1:0-2496 GCA_035566155.1 Steroidobacteraceae bacterium
TTACTGGTATGGTGGCAACTATCACGCCCCGTGGTTCGCGGCATTCGATGGCCTCGTCACGCTCGCGATCATCATTGGACTGGGCTGGTGGAGCCTGCACCACATGAACGACATCCGAGAGTTTTTCCAGAACCTGCCGCACCTGTGGAACAAAGACACATGGTCGAACACGGCGGCTAGGATCGTCGTGAAGCTCTGCACGACGATGAAGGACTGGCTGCTGATCAGCCCGCAGGCCTGAAGTAGGGCCGGTGCGCCCCGACGCTGCAGCAAGGCCCGCTCCGGTCCGGCGCTCTGTTCCCATGCTCGTAACTCATCCCGAGCAGCTGCATGCTCACGGCCACCCGCCGCAGGAGTGGCGAGTCCAGCATTCCTATCAACAACGCTGGGCGCTAGTCCTCCGCACCATGGCCGATTTCAATGCCGAGCGAACGCAGCTTACGGTACAGGTGGGTGCGCTCCATATCGACCCGCTTTGCAAGCAGTCCGACCTTGCCATTGCAGAGCATGAGTTGCTGTTGAAGGTAGGCGCGCTCGAACTGCTCACGCGCCTCACGCAACGGCAGCGCCAGCAGATCGTGCTTCACCAGCGGCTCATCGGCCGGCGTCTGCGATGACAGCTCGCGCTCGACTTCCTCCAGTCCGATCTCCTCAGGACCCGAGTTGTGCAGAAAGCGCCGCGTGAGATTGCGCAGCTCGCGCACGTTGTCGGGCCACGGATAATTTCGTAGCCGGTTCTGCGCCGCCACGCTGAAGCGCCGGAAACGCAGTCCCTCGGTCTCGGTCAGTTCATCGACATACTGACGCAGCAGTTCCGGCACATCCTCGGCGTAGTCGCGGAGCGCCGGCACACGCACCACCAGCACGGACAGTTGCGCGTACAGGTCGCGGCGGAAATCATCGGCCAGCACATGGTTGACGATGCCTGGACGCGCGGAGGAAATGATGCGCGTCTCCTGCGTCACCGGATCGCCACCACCCGTGCGCACATACTTGCCCGCCTCCAGTACCCCGCTCAGCAGGCGCTGGGTTTCGTCGGGCAGATCCTCGATGTCTCCCAGGTACAGCGTGCCCTTGCGGGCCTGATCGAACAGGCCGGGCTGTGAGGCGCTCATACCCAACAGTGTCACCGCGGCGTTGTCATCACGCAGGGTGCGGCTGTCGAGCACCACGAACGGCCCGGATGCCGTGGGTCCGGACTGATGAACGAAGCGCGCGAGCATTTCGCGATCGGTTCCTGATTCCCCAAGCAGCAGCAGCGGGGTATTGAACGCCGCCATACGAGTCAGCTCGCTGCGCAGATTGGTCATCGTGCGGCTGCGACCCAGCGGCGCGACGATGCCATTGGTGCTCGCGCTGGCAAATTTGCCGGTGGGACGCCGCGCCTTCGCGTCCAGGGCGCGCTCCACGGTTCGCAGCAGCTTCGCGAGCGACAGTGGCTTCTCGACGAAATCGTAGGCGCCCAGACGGGTCGCCTCGACCGCCGTCTCGACCGTGCCATGACCCGACATCATCACGACCGGACAGGAATCGCTCGCCTCGTTGGACCATTCACGCAGCAGCGTGATGCCGTCGGTATCCGGCATCCAGATGTCGAGCAGCACCAGATCGGGAATCTGCCGCGCACGCGCGGCACGCGCCTGACCCGCATCCGCGGCCACTTCGACGTCGTAGCCTTCCTCTGTGAGTATTTCCTGCAACAGGCGACGAATGTCGGACTCGTCGTCCACAACCAGGATTCTGTTGGCGTTCATGCACGCTCCCTACGCAATTCCATGCGTCTTTCTCCCCCCGCTAGCAGCGACCGATCCTGATCGCTGACCGGTAGAAATACCAGTATTTTCGCCCCGCCTTCCGGACGGTTTTCTGCTTCGATTCGCCCGCCGTGCTCTTCGACGATTCGCTTGACGATCGCCAGTCCCAGGCCGGTGCCCCTGGGTTTGCCGGTCACGTAGGGGTCGAAGAGCCTGCCCAGTATTTCCTTCCTGAACCCGGGGCCATTGTCGCGCACACAGATTACAGCGCTGGCGGCCCCTTCTGCACGCTGTTGTCGCGTACTGATCTCGAGGCACCCTGCCTGGAGCCCGGTCAAGGCTTCCAGGCCATTGGTAATCAGATTTGCCAATATCTGCCGCACCCGGCCACGGTCGGCTTCCAGTTCGGGCAGCCCCGGGTCCAGATCCAGCCGAATCTCGATCGATGGGTCCTGAAGCCGGTACAGCTCAGCGACCTCGTTCACCAGCTGGTTCAGATTGAAGTGCTGCAGCTTCATGTCCGGCGAACGCGCGTACTCGGAGAACGCGTTCACCATCTGCTTCATCGCATCGACCTGTTGCACGATGGTGTGGGTCGCGCGCTCGAGCAGCGTGGCATCCTCAGCGTTCATGCTGCCCAGCAGTTTGCGGCGCAGCCGGTCGGCGGATAGCTGAATCGGTGTCAGCGGGTTTTTGATCTCGTGCGCCAGCCGCCGGGCGACCTCGCCCCAGGCCGCATCGC
>DATMRM010000072.1:0-5787 GCA_035566155.1 Steroidobacteraceae bacterium
CTCACCCGTGGAATACGACCAGTGCAGTGTCAACCACGTAAAGCCAGCGACTCCAAGGCCAGCGAGCAACACCAGCCCGAGGAAGATCCTGATCATAGGTTCATGGAGTCCGTGTATTGTTTGACCAGACGCTCTTATGAATTATAGCGACCGACTGAGCGATGCGAGAATAATCGAGTCCGAGCACAAGAATGCCACGCCCTGGATCGGCGGGAGGGCGGCTGGCAGGGATTTAACAGCCGCCTTCAGCCACGCTCCGCCCTGGTACTTTGCGCACACTGGGCGGGCCGGATAAGGCTGTTGCGTGAGCCGTTACAGCCCGTCAGTGGTCGTCCGGCGTCGGTGATATTTGTTGCCGGCGTGATGCGCTAGTCATATCGTGCACGTTCGGACGCTTAGAATGCCTCGGCCTATGCAGAAGAAGCCCTACCGCATACGAGTCACCCCCTGGAGCGCCGTGCGTCTGGTGACCCATGGCGATGCCTGTGCCCGGGCGGCGGCGTTGCATGACAAGCGCTTTCTCGCACGCGAGGCTCCTGCACTGCCGTTGAAGGGGTGCACGCTCGCCAGCGCCTGCAACTGCATGTACAAGCACTATGTGGACCGACGAACAGGTCCGCGTCGCGATGAGGAAACCACTGGGCGACGCATCGTGAAGGCCCCGGTGGAGCGACGCAGCGCGCGCGGACGACGCGGTTCAGATTGACGGGGTCGGGCGTGCTTGACGGTCTGCCGACTCCCCGTCGGTACCTCGCAATTCTCGCGGTGTCGTTTGGCACCGGACTGGCGGTACTCGATGGATCGATCGTCACCGTGGCGCTGCCCACCATGGCGCGCGATCTGCACGTCGAATCCTCGACCTCGGTGCTGGTCGTTACGATTTATCAGCTGACGCTGGTGATGACGCTGCTGCCGCTGTCGGCGCTCGGCAGCCACCTGGGACTGCGGCGCGTCTATCAGTGCGGGCAACTGATCTTCCTGCTGTCCACTGCGCTCTGTTTCTTCGCGCGCAGCATGCCGTTCCTGCTGGTGGTGCGCACCATTCAGGCGCTGGGTGCGGGCGCCGCGTTGAGCGTCTCGAGCGCATTGATCCGCTCGATCTATCCGTCGCGTCAGCTCGGCCTGGGTCTGGGCATCAGCGGTGTCGTGGTATCGGTCGCGGGAGTGATCGCACCGACGCTGGGTGGCCTGGTGTTGTCGGTCGCCCGCTGGCCGTGGATCTTCGTTGCCGCCTGCCCGTTTGCACTGGTGTCGCTGCTGGTCGGCCGCCATTCATTGCCGGATGCGCTGCCCAGCGACGAACCCTTCGATGTGCTCGGAGCAGTGCTCTGCGCCGCGACATTCGGGTTGACGATCTCGGGGCTCGAAAGCCTGGTGCACGGCGACTCGCCCGTGATAGCGGGGTTCATTTGTGTGCTCGGTCTGGGCCTGGCCGTTGTGTTTGTTCGCCGTGAACTGCACTCGAAGCGGCCGATTCTGCCGGTAGATCTGTTGACGCGTCCGATCATCGGCCTGTCGGCGATCGGAGGTCTGGTCGCCTTCATGGGCTCGACCACGATGATCTTTTCCATCCCATTCCGCTTGCAGCAGCAGTTCGGCTGGCTGCCGCTGGAGGTCGGCGCGGTGATCGCGCCCTGGCCCGCAGCGATGGCCTTCGCGGGTTTCGTCGCCGGAATCCTGTCCGATCGTTTTCCAGCGGGGATCCTCGGCGCTATCGGCATGCTGATCGCTGTTTGCGGGATGCTGCTGCTCGCCTTTCTGCCGCAGCATCCGACGCATTTCGACATGGTGTGGCGAATGGCACTGTGCGGTTGCGGCTACGGGTTGTTTCTGTCGCCGAACAGCCGTCTGATCATTCACGCAGCATCGCGCGAACGAGCGGCCTCAGCGGGCGGATTGGTGGGTACGACACGCCTGACCGGACAGACCCTCGGTGCCACGCTGCTGGCCGCGCTGTTGGCCGCGGGTGTGGGTCGTGGACCGGCGCCGGCGCTGGCTGCCGCCTCACTGGCGCTGACCGCAGGGGTTTGCAGCATCGCCCGACTGCGCGCTGCCGCGTACGCGTCCGGTCAGGCGAGCGTTCAGGAAATCTGAGCTCGCTCGAAGGCGAAGCTGACCTGCCCGGCGGGGGCTCCGCTCGGATCCCAGCTCCACTCGGCAAACTGCACGCTACCGCGCCGGTCCTGCAACACCAGAGTCGAGCAGCGTGTACCGTAGCCGGACGCGCGAATGAACGCACTTGACAGCAGTCGCTCCCATTCGAGGCTCACGCCAGTGCGCGGAAGCCGTGCATCGTCGGCCTGCTGCTCATCGCGCAGCAGCGCGAGCAGCGGTTGCTGCTCGGGCAGGCGCGTCAGGGCGGCGCCGAGGGCGGCTTTCGCGGCCACCACCTTTGGCCACGGCGTGTCGAGCAGATGATTCGATAGTCCGTACACGCCCGGCGTGAGCACCCGCCCGCGTCCGACCACACTCTCGAACACGGCCAGTTGTTCGCCGTCGCTGAAGATCAGATTGAATCCGTTGTACACGCTGGCGTCGCGCTCCAGCCGTTGCAGCCGCTCGGCAACCGGAAGCATCCGCTGCAGCGTGTCAGGTACCAGTGCGCCGCGACTGGGCGCATCACGCGGCGGGCGCGAAGGGTCGCGATAGTTGGTGAGTGCGGCGAAACGTGCATCGCGCGCTACCGCGAGCCAGGTGCCACCGGCAGTCAGGTCACGACCGGCCAGTATCGGCGGATGCGTCCACCAGCTCGCCGGCGCTGCAGCACGCGCATGGTATTCGTCGCGATTCGCCGCGACGACCAGTGGATAGTCCGGATGAGCGCGCCAGGCGACGAGGATCAGACACATCGAGGAGCGATGTCAAAGCGTGGCAGCGTTGAAGGTGTCGCAGTCCTCGACGCGGCCGCTGGCGTAACCGCGTTTGAACCAGTTCACGCGCTGCTGGCTGGTTCCATGCGTGAAGGTTTCGGGCATGACCCGGCCCTGCTCCATCTTCTGCAGAGCGTCGTCGCCGATGTGCGAGGCCGCGTTGAGAACCATGCCGATCTCGTTGTCCTCGAACCAATGCTTCTGATCCTGCGAGTGAAAGGCCCATACGCCCGCATAGCAGTCCGCCTGCAGCTCTACGCGTACCGAGGTAGCGTTGGTCTGTACGCGATTTTCACGCGCGCGCAACGCATCGACTTTGTTGGTGATTCCGGTCAGATACTGGACGTGGTGACCCACCTCGTGCGCGATCACGTATGCCTGCGCCGAGTCTCCCGGTGAACCGAGCCGCGTGCGTAGCGTCCGGTAGAACGCGAGATCGATGTAGACGCGTTGGTCCTGAGGGCAATAAAACGGTCCCATCGCGCTCTGACCGCCCCCACATCCGGTTTGGATGGCGTTGCTGAACAGCACCAGATGGGGCGGCTGATAACGGCGTCCCGACTGCGCAAAGATCACGCTCCAGACATCTTCGGTGCTGGCGAGGATGGTCCCGACGAAATGCCGCAGCGGATCCGCGCCCTGCGGCGAGGGCTGGCCCGGTGGCGGGACGTCGGCCACCTGTGGGCTGCTGCTGCCCTCCCCGGTCAGCAGGCTCAAGATCGTCAGCGGGTTGTAGCCGAACAGCCAGGCTCCCAGCAGCACCAGCACGGTGCCGCCAATCCCCAGGTGAATGCCGCCGAAACCGCCACTCTCGCCGCGTCGATCCTCGACGTTGTCGCTCTCGCGGTTCCCTTGCCAGCGCATGATGGTCGGCTGTCAGCTGGCGGCCTTCATCTTGACGGTCAATTCTTCCGTCTTTGCCAGCGCGCGCTGGTACGCGGGCCGATCGTTGCAGCGAGCGGCGTAGGCCTGGAAGGCAGGGCTTGCCTCCAGGGTCTTCGTCATCAGGCCGAAACCGATCTGCGCGCTGATGTAGAGGTCAGCCGCGCTGAATCGCTCGCCGAGGATGTACGGTCCTGGCGTGATCGCCTTTTCAAGCACTGCAATCATGTCCTCGAAGCGACCATAGCCCAGCGCCTGGTATCGTTCCGGCGTCGGACGCTGCAGCATGCGGTCCATCAGCCCAGGATCGACGCAGCCCGCGCCGAAGAACATCCAACGTAGATAGGTACCGCGCGCCGGATCGTCGCTCTTCGGCGCCAGTTGTGCCGCCGGAAAGGCGTCCGCCAGATAAGTGCAGATTGCGGCACACTCTGTGACGACGACTCCGCGGTGCACGATGGCGGGCACCTTGCCCATGGGATTGATTGCCAGGAATTTCGGATTCTTCTGTTCATTCTTCTGCAGATCCACCAGTTCGACGCGAGAAGGAGCACCCGTTTCCTCGAGCATCCACTGAATCATGCGTCCCCGCGACATCGGACTGGTATAGAAAACGATTTCGTCGGCCATGATTTATTTCTCCGCGCCACCCGGTGCCGGCGACCTTAGCACGGAATCTCTACACCGGTCGCGCTGCC
Organism: Steroidobacteraceae bacterium; assembly: GCA_035566155.1. Classification (GTDB taxonomy): domain Bacteria; phylum Pseudomonadota; class Gammaproteobacteria; order Steroidobacterales; family Steroidobacteraceae; genus FEN-1191. The sequence continues at coordinate 4,451 of DATMRM010000072.1, forward strand.
CCCCGGTCCGCGAGCGTGACCGTATAACCCCCCGATCGCTCGTCCGGCTGCAGGTCGATGAAACCCCGTTTCTGGGCTTCTATCAGCAGATCATTGAAGGACTTGAACCCGTGTGCGCGCTCGTTAAATCCCGGGTTCCGGCGCTTGATGGCTTGCTTGATCATCGATCCCCAGATGGCGTCGCCGCCGCGTTCGTCGGCAATGGCCTCGAGCGTCTCGATGACCAGATCGAGTCCCTCACTGGGGTCCGTCGGCTTGGCCTCACCGTTGGCAGGGCTGGTCGCGGCGTTGGTAGTCGTGGCGGACGGGGCGCGGCGACGTGACCTCGCAGGCTCCTTGGTGCGTACCAGATCATCGTAGTAGATGAACTCGTCGCAATTGTTGATGAAAAGATCGGAAGTGGAATTCCTGACGCCGACACCGATGACCGTCTTGTCATTCTCGCGCAGCTTGCTGACCAGCGGAGAGAAGTCGGAATCGCCGCTGATGATCACGAAACTGTCTACATGTCCCTTGGTGTAGCACAGGTCGAGCGCATCCACGACCATGCGGATGTCGGCCGAGTTCTTGCCCGACTGACGCACATGCGGAATCTCGATCAGCTCGAAGGCCGCCTCATGCAGCCCACGTTTGAATTCCTTGTAGCGTTCGAAGTCGCAGTACGCCTTCTTGACGACGATGTGGCCTTTGAGCAGTAAGCGCCCGAGTACCTTCTGGATGTCGAAACTCGGGTAGTTGGCATCGCGCGCGCCGAGAGCGATGTTCTCCAAATCGAGAAACACCGCCATCGTCGCGTCGCTGACCTTGGGCGTATTGCGATTGTCCATCCGGTCATCATGACCGCTCGGCAGGGCTATGGCGAGTGCGCCGTCAGTTCAGGTCCTGCAGCGGCTGGAAGGTGCCTGGCGCTGCCGCGCTTTGCAGCAGCACGCCCGGTCCGTTGGTGTACACGTTATTGACCAACGGATGCGTCGCGCCGGTCGCGGTCACGATATCCAGCAAGCCGTCGCCATTGACATCGGCAACGGCGATCTGGTTGGCGTCCACTGCGGCGTAGTTGGCCGCTGCACCGAATGTGCCGGGGCTGCTCGCACTGTTGAGCAATACCGTGACCGCATTGGATCCGCCGATGATGATGTCGGGACGACCATCGCCATTGATGTCAACGACCTGGATCGACTGCGCCAGACTGTTCGCAGCGGTCGGATAGTTGACCGGTGCCAGAAAGGTCCCCGGGCTCGCCGGATTCTGCAGCAGCACCGCGACAAATGGCGCGGCGCCGCCGTACGGGCCCGGGTCGGTAATGATCAGATCGTCATAACCATCGCCGTTGACGT
>DATMRM010000073.1:0-6869 GCA_035566155.1 Steroidobacteraceae bacterium
GACGCCAGATGGAGTGCGACTGCGTCCTCTGGTGCAGATGCTGTCCGACGCGCTCGAAGCACCGACGATCGTGGAACGCGAGCGGTACCTGCAGCGCCTGGGCGATGTGTCCCTGTTCATCTCCGGATTTCTGGCGCACGGCTTCGCGGCCAAGCTGATCGACATCGACTATCACATTGCGATGGGCGGCCAGGCTTACAGCACACTGGCCAACGGCCTGGCGCGTGGACGGCGACAGGTCTTAAGCCGCGTATTCGCCGAGCTGGCGGCCAAGTTTCAGCCGATCGTGGACGTACTCAACGAAATCAGCGACGCCGCGCGGCGCTACTCGCAGGCCGACATCCTGCGGCTGTACGAAATCTGGCTCAAGACCGGTAGCAACCGCGCCCGCGGGCTGCTGCGTCAGCTTGGTGTGGAAGCCTCGCCGGTCGCGCTGCTGACGCAATAGCCAAATGGTATTGCAGCCGCTGCAGCACCTGCTGTCGGACATCTACGATCTGCCAGTGCAGTATCGGGTCGATGATTTCCTGTTCACCGAACGCTCTGCGCTGCCTGCCGCCGTGCGAGAGTCGCAGACCGACGAACAGGTGTTGGTCTTGGACGAGGGCGATGAAGCGGCGGTGGGCCTGTTTCTGGATCCGCAGCTACTGGCACGATTGGCCGCCGCCAATCCGGTCGAAGCGCTCAACTCCGGCAACGTCGCGGACTATTGGACCGCGCTCGAGGGTGTCAGCCATTTCATCTGTCTGGCCTGGAATGCCGCCCACGACCGGGCGGTGTCCGTGCTCGAACTGGAGCTGCAGGCCGAGATCGACAAGTACGTGGGCAGCTGGTGGCTGCTGCGAGAGCAGGATCCAGAGCGCTACCCGGCGGAACTGCATCGCCTGCTGTTCGAGCGTACGCACATCGATAGCCGTCTGGCAGGTGATCGAGCCGAGCTTTACCGCCAGGCGCACCAGTACGCTGCGAGGTTCTGTCGGCGGCTGGAACGGCTGCTATTGGCCGAAACGGTGCGGCGGCGACATGAGGCGCTGTGCGAGCTGCGACGCTTTTATCGTCTCAGCCGCGAGCGCAAAATGACGCACATCCAGCGTCACGGCTAGCGCATTCTACGGATCGCGCTTCTTCAGCTCTTCGACCTGACGCTGCAAGCGGATCCATTCCGACAGTTTGCGCAGATCAGTCGGTTTGCGCGGGGGCTCCTGCGACTTGCCAGCGCTCATCGCGTCGTACGGGTTGTAGCCACTGGCTGAGACGCGCTTCTTGACCGGTACGCCGCGCATCTTCTGGGCGAGGGTATCCTCGAGAGAAAGCTCGTAGAGGCTTTTCTCGTTATCCGAAGACGAGTCCGGCGGATCTGAATTGCGATTACTCACGGCCCTCACGAACGCTCCAGCACTGTACGCGCTCGCAGCAGTCCAAGTGCGGTCTTGCCGTCGCTGATTCTCCCGTCAAGCGCGCGTGTGCATGCCTCTTCAAGATCAATCCAGTGAACCTCAATGAGTTCACCGACCTCGTGCGACATATTGACTGATTCCAAATCGCGGGCTAGGTACAAGTGCACGATTTCGGTGAAAACACCTGGTGAGCTGACATAAGGGCCGAGACTGGTCCAGGAATGTGCGCTAGCTCCCGCCTCTTCGACCAGTTCGCGGCGCGCCGTCTGCTCGGGCGGCTCCTGCGGTTCGAGTTTGCCGGCAGGTAATTCCCAGATCCAGCCGCCGGCAGCATGACGATATTGATGGATCAGACACACGCGCCGCTGCGAATCCACGGCCGCGATCGCCGCGCCTCCGGGATGATGGATAATGTCCAGATCCACCACGTGGCCGTTGGGAAGCCGGACTGTCTCGACGTTGACGGTGACGATGCGCCCGACGAACACAGTTTTCGACTTTTCGATGCTCATGTGCCAGAGCGTACCGTAAATGCCGCACCTGTTGATTGTGACGGGCGCGCCGGGCAGCGGTAAGAGCCGGCTCGCCGGAGCGCTTCTCGATCGGGTCGAAGCCCGCTGCTGCAGCAAGGATGAAATCAAGGAGACCCTGTTCGATGTGCTGGGCAGCGCGGATGAGGCCTGGTCCCGGCGCTTGAGCGATGCCAGTTTCGCGTTGATGTTCCAGTTTGCTCAGGCGTGGCTGACAGCCCAGGGGCTGCTGATATTGGAAGGGAACTTCCGTGCCGGCGAACATGAGGCCCGGCTGCAGGCACTGCTTGATCGCACCGGCGCCCATGGCGCGCAGGTACTGTGCATTGCGGCGCCCGCAACCCGGGCCGAGCGTCTGGCGAAACGTGCGGCAGATCACACTCGCCATCCGGCTCACCAGGACAACCGAATCAGCGTGCAGACGGGTGTCGGTGCGGCGTTCCTCGAACTACCGGGCCCGCGTTTCAAGTTCGACAGCGAGGCGCCCTGGGAGCGCGAGTTCACAGACTTGCTGCTTGGACTGAGGAATTGGTACGGGCTGTTCAAGGAACTTTGAGACACCCGTCTACACAACGTCCCGCCGTGCATTATATTTCGAGCCGATATGGCCGACGCTTCACAGTTCGAAAGTCTCAACGCCCAGCAAAAGCGGGCCGCAACCTATGGGCAGGTATCCGGTGAGAAGGGCTGGCGCTCCGGTCCGCTGTTGGTGGTGGCCGGCGCCGGCACCGGCAAGACCAGCACCATCGCCCATCGCGTCGCCCAGATGGTTATCAACGGGGCCGATCCGGGGCGCATTCTGCTGCTGACGTTCACTCGTCGTGCCGCGGCCGAGATCCGGCGCCGGGTACACGATATCGTGCGCGAAACCTTAGGGGATACGCTCGGCAACAAAGCCCAGGCGGTGCTGCAACGGCTCATCTGGGCCGGCACATTCCATTCGATCGGCAACCGGCTGCTGCGGCATTACGCCCGGCACCTGAAGCTTGAACCCACTTTCAACGTCATCGATCGCTCCGATTCGGCCGATCTGATCGATGACCTGCGTACCCAGCTGGGACTGGCGGTCAAGGAGCAGCGTTTTCCCCGCAAGGACACCTGTCTGATGATCTATTCGATGCGGGTCAACACGCAGCGCAGCCTCAAGGAGACCCTGGAGCAGCAGTTTCCGTGGTGCAAGAGCTGGGAAGAGGACCTGACCAAGCTGTTTCGCAGTTACGTCGAGTACAAGCAGCGCTATGGGCTGCTCGATTACGATGATTTGCTGCTGTATTGGAACCTGATGATGAGCGACCCCAAGCTGGCGCAGCATGTCAGCAGCAATTTTGATCACGTGCTGGTCGATGAGTATCAAGACACCAACAAGCTGCAGGCGGAGATTCTGCACGCCTTGAAACCCGATGGCGCGGGCGTCACCGTGGTCGGCGACGATGCGCAGGCGATCTATTCGTTCCGCGGGGCGGCGGTCGAAAACATCCTGAAGTTTCCCGAGCGCTTCACGCCCAAGGCCGAGATCGTGACGCTGGCTCAGAACTACCGCTCGACCCAGAGTCTGCTGGACGTTTCGAATGCGTTGATGGCGGACGCTCCACGCCAGCATCGCAAGCACCTGCTGGCGACCCGGGGTGGTGCCGGCAAGCCCATGTATGTGACGGTGGACGATCTGGCAGGGCAGGCCGAATACGTTTGCAACCAGGTACTCAAGCGGCGCGAGACTGGTGTGTCGCTGCGCAGCCAGGCGGTCCTGTTCCGCAACGCCAGCGCCAGCGACGTGCTCGAGGTGGAACTGACTCGCCGCAAGATTCCGTTTGTCAAATACGGCGGGCTCAAGTTCATGGAGGCGGCGCACATCAAGGATCTGGTGGCGCTGCTGCGCTGGGCCGACAATCCGCGCAACACGCTGGCAGCGTTCCGTGCGCTGCAGTTGCTGCCCGGGATGGGGCCGGTGAATGCACGCAAGATCGTCGATCTGATCGAGCAGCAGGGCGGCTCCCTCGATGCGCTGGGCGGATTCACGCCACCGCAGCAGATGGGGCCGACTTATGGCAAGTTGCAAGCGCTGATGAAGGCGCTGGCGGAGCCCCAGCGCCCCTGGCCCGGCCAGATCCGGCAAGTGCGTGACTGGTATCAGCCGCACCTGGAGCGCATCTACGAGCACGTGCACACGCGTATCGGCGATCTGGATCAGCTCGAACAGCTCGGTACGCAGTTCCCGTCTCGCGAACGCTTCCTGACCGAGCTGACGCTCGATCCACCCAACGCGAGCAGCGATCTGTCGAGCGGCGCCTCACATGACGAAGACTACCTGGTGCTGTCCACGGTGCATTCAGCCAAGGGTATGGAGTGGGATACGGTCTACCTGCTGAATGTCGTGGACGGCAGTTTCCCGAACGAATTCAACACCAGCCGCGCCGAACAGCTCGATGAAGAGCGCCGGTTGCTCTATGTCGCGATGACCCGCGCTCGCAACGAACTGCAGTTGTGTGTGCCGCTGAAGTTCCCGTTGACCCAGCAGTCCAGGACCGGCGATGCGCACGTCTACGGGGGTCGCAGCCGCTTCGTCAGCGAGAAGGTCTTGAAGTGCGTGCAGCAGCTGGCGTTTCAGGGGGCGCAGCTGGGTGATGCCTCGCCGCTGGCGTCCAAGAACGAAGCGACCGTGGACGTCACCGCACGCCTCAAGGACATGTGGTAGGCCCCGCGACCGCGTGGTCGGGCGCAGTTCGCTTCTAAAGCTCCAGATAGGCGTAGCCGTTCAGCTCGTTCTCGTAGAAGCGCTTCAACGTCTGGCTCTCAGCGACCGTTAGCCGGCCTTCGCGCACCGCGCGCTCGCAGTCGCGGGTGAGGGCAGGGGTTAGCTCGGCGACGTCATACTCCATATATTCCAGTACTTTGTTGGCCGTATCGCCCTTGACGATTTCCTCGATCGACCAGCCGCCTTCCGGGTGCAGCTTGATATGCACCACATGCGTATCACCGAACAGGTTGTGCAGGTCACCCAAAGTCTCCTGGTAGGCACCGACCAGAAAGGCGCCCAGGTAATAATCCTGGCCGGCGACCAGCTCGTGCAGCTCCAAGGTGCGCTTGACGTCGCGGGGGCCGACAAAACGATCGATCTTGCCGTCCGAGTCGCAGGTGATGTCTGCCAGGACGGCTTTGCGGGTCGGCAGGTCCGCGAGGCGATGGATCGGCATGACCGGAAACAGCTGATCGATCGCCCAACTGTCGGGTAGCGACTGGAACAGTGAAAAGTTACAGAAATAAGTATCCGACAGCACGTTTTCCAAGTCATCGAGCTCTTCCGGGGCACGTTCCAGCCGACGGCAGACGTCGCGAACGCGTGCGCAACTGGCCCAGTAGAGCCGCTCGGTGAATCCGCGAATCTCGAGCGACAGCAATCCTAGGTTGAACATCTGCAGCGCCTGATCGCGCGCGGTAGTGGCATCGTGGTAGCACTCCACCAGCCGCCGCTCATCGATGTTGCGATAGGCGTCCAACAGGTCGCGCACCGGGGCGGGCAGAGCCTTGACGCCACCGAATTCGGTCACGTCCTTGGCATCGATCCGGAATCGATCCAGCGCCGAGTTGCCGAGCACATTGAAGATCAGGACGCTGTGGTGCGCGGCAATCGCCCGTCCGGATTCACTGATGATCATCGGATGCGGGATGCTGCGCGCGTTACAGACGCTGCCGATGCGATAGACCACATCACCGGCATACTCATTGAGCGTGTAGTTCATCGACGACGGGTAGTTGGTGCCGCTGCCGTCGTAGTCGATCCCGAGACCGCCGCCGATGTCGATATATTCAAGACCGGCGCCCATGGTCTTCAGCTCGCCATACACATGGGCAAGCTCGTTGATCGCGTCCTTGACCCGTCGGATGTCCTGCAGCTGACTGCCAGGGTGACAGTGCACCAGCTTCAGGCAGTCCAGCATGTCACGCGCCCGCAGGGTCGAGACCAGCTCGAGAATCTCCGAAATAAAAAGTCCAAATTTGGACTTTTCGCCCGCTGAATCGCGCCAGCGGCCCGAACCTTCGGTGGCGAGCTTTACCCGCACGCCCAGCTTCGGGCGCACCTTGTACGTGTCGGCGTGTCTCAGGACCAATGCCAGCTCAGCGAAATTCTCAATCACCGGAATGATCGTGCGACCGAGCTTGGTGGCCAGAATCACTGCCTCGATATAGCTGGAGTCCTTGAAGCCGTTGCAGATGATCGGCCGGTCATCGGCCCCGCCGGTCATCGCCATGACTGCCAGCAGTTCAGGCTTGGAGCCGGCTTCCAGGCCAAAGCCGAATTCCTTGCCGTAACGGAACACTTCTTCGACCACGAGGCGCTGCTGGTTGACCTTGATCGGATAGACCGCGGTATAGCGATTGCGGTAGTCGTTTTCGGCAATCGCCTGGGCAAAAGCGGTGTGCAGGTGCCGCAGCCGATGCGCCAGGATGTCCGAGAAGCGAATCACGACCGGCGCCGACAGGTCCCGCTCCTGCAAACCCTGTACGACTTCGAGCAGATCGATCTCATTGGCCGGGGTCGTGTCCGGTCGCACGACCAGATGGCCGGCCGAATTGATCGAGAAGTACCCCAGTCCCCAGGCCGGAACGTTGTACAGCTCGAGCGCGTCCTCCACACCCCAAGCCTGGCTACTCGACGCGTTCCGCACCGCTTGCGCTTGACCCACGATGTCCTCGAGCCCTTCAGGGGGCGCCTTTTCGATGGGGCGCACCATAACAAAACGCCGCGACAAGTAAATGATCGGCGTTCTCAATGCGGTATCTCGGAAGCAGTGCCAATGGCTACAATTGAGCTGTCATGGCCATCGATTTCTATTGGGGAAGCGGCAGCCCTCCGTGCTGGAGGGTGGCGTTGGCGCTTGAACACAAGGGCCTGCCCTACAACAGCCATCTGCTGCAGTTCGATCGCCAGGAGCACAAGTCGCCG
>DATMRM010000074.1:0-7541 GCA_035566155.1 Steroidobacteraceae bacterium
GGCCGGTCCGGAAAAACGATACAGGCCGGCCTGACCATAGGCCTCGCCCGCCTCACCGTTGTCCGCCAGGCGCTGATCAAACTTCACCTCATACAGAACGATGCTGCCGCGAACCTCGGTGGCGTGCGCCTTGAGCTCATCGAAGTCATGCACGACGATCACTCGCGCGCTCAGGCCTGAGGAGGGCGTGGCCGAAGAGCCGCCGAGCGCCGTCAGATGCAGTGTCTGTGTCACCCCGGAAGGCCGGCCGGGATAGTCCACCAGCTCCGCATGCTCCTCGCCGCGCACCCAGTGCGGCACTTTCACCGGTTGCAGACGCACGTCAGCGCCCAGGGCTCGCATCGCCGCTGCGACCTGTGCAACCGCGGCGGCATTCTGCGGTGAACCCGACAGACGCGGTCCGATGCGATCGGTCAGCTCTTCCAGCCGCTTCCAGGCCCAGTCACTGCTCATCGCTGCATCGCGAATCTCAGACAACGTCGCGATCGTCTGGGTATCGGCAGACGCTGCGAGTGCGGAACCGATGCCGAGCAGTGAAAACAGGCCCAGTGAGATGCAAGCAGACGAAGTTTTCATAATTGGAATGGTACCTCATCAAGATGTCGTACAGGCTTGTAATGGGAAAGGTTAGCGAAAGCCGTGGTGCGTAAGCTCGCGACGACTTCAGTAGCCGACCATGTCACCAGTTGAACCCTCATCACCGAGTCAGCGCGCGAAGACGTGGGCTGCCCAACATCGACTCGCCGCAGCTCTGGCGTGCGGCGTGCTTGCGGCACTGCTGATCGTGTTCGGCCGGGCGTGGCACCTGTTCGGTGCCAGCGTCACTCCCTCACCGCCAGCACCGGTGCCCGTCGGTGCATTCCGCCTGAGCGACGAGCAACTCAAGTCGATGACGATCGAGCCGATCCTCGATCAGCCGTTCCACTCCGAAGAGGTGACCGACGGCAAGATCGCTTACAACGCCGATACCATCACGCCTGTGTATTCGCCGTATTCCGGACGGGTGACGCGACTGCTCGCGCCGCTGGGCTCCGCGGTCAGACAGGGGCAGGGACTGTTTGAGCTGCAGGCCTCTGAGTTTGCACAGGCCGAAAGCGATCTGCTGACCGCGGCCGCTCAGCTCAAGCTGACCGGCGCGACCGAAGAGCGTCGTCACGCGCAATACGATGCGCATGCCGGATCGCTGCAGGACTGGCAACAATCACAGAACGAGCTGGCCGGTGCACAGGCCGCACTCGCCGCGGTGCGTAACCGCTTGCGCATTCTTGGAAAGAGCGACAGCGACATCGAGGCGATACTCTCAGGCGGCCGCCCGCAGGCGCAGGTCGCCGCTGTCGCTCCGATCACCGGCGTCGTGGTGGATCGGCAGATCGGTCCGGGTCAGTTTCTCACCGCCGGCGGCGCCACCCCCGTGTACACCATCGCCGATCTTTCCACGGTGTGGCTGGTGGCGAACGTGCGCGAGGCCCAGGCCAGTCGCGTGCACGTGGGGCAGAGCGTGGCGGTGCACGTGCTGGCGATACCCGATCGCGAGTTCGATGCCAGGCTCAGCTACGTCGCGGCCAGCGTGGATCCGGCCAGCCGCCGCCTCACCGTGCATGCGGTGCTCGACAACTCCGAGCATCTGCTCAAACCCGAGATGTTCGCCAATTTCACGATTGCCACCAGCACCGACAGCATCGCGCCGGCGGTTCCGCAGGAGGCGGTGATCTTCGAGGGCTCGCAGGCGCGTGTGTGGGTCATGCAGGGCGCGCGCGACGCGTCGGTGCGCCAGGTGACGCTCGGGCGCGCTCGGCGCGGTAAGTATGAAGTGCTGCAGGGACTGAAAGCAGGTGATCGCGTGGTAACCCGCGGCGCGCTGTTCATCGATCGCGCCGCCAGCGGCGGGTGATCTCACAGCCTCCATGAACGCGATCGTCGCCTTCGCGCTCAGACAGCGCTTTTTCATGATGGTGCTGCTGGCGCTGGTGCTGCTGGCCGGTATCGTCAGCTTCACTCGGCTCAATATCGAGGCCTATCCGGATCCGGTGCCGCCGCTGGTGGACATCGTCACGCAGTCCTCCGGGCAATCGGCCGAGGAGATCGAGCGCTACATCACGATTCCGATCGAGATCCAGATGGCCGGGATCCCGAACGTCACCACGGTGCGCACGATCTCGCTGTTCGGACTGTCGGATGTGAAGGTGCAGTTCACCTACGCCTATACCTACAGCCAGGCCGAGCAGTGGGTGATCAATCGCCTGTCGCAGCTGCCGCCGCTGCCCAACAATACCCAGCCGCAGCTGTCACCGGAAAGCCCGATCGGGGAGATCTATCGCTACCGCGTGGTCGGGCCGCCGGGCTATTCGGTGATGGATGCGAAGACGCTGCAGGACTGGGTGCTCGAGCGGCGGTTCAAGGCCGTGCCCGGCGTGGTCGACGTGACCGGCTGGGGCGGCATGACGAAAGCCTACGAAATCACGATCGACCAGCGCCGCCTCGCCGCCAACGCGCTATCGCTGTCACAGGTGCTGCAGGTGCTCGGCAACAGCAACCTGAACGTGGGCGGGCAGACGATCAATATCGGCCCGCAGTCAGCGGTGGTGCGCGGCGTCGGACTGATCCACACGACGGATGACATCCGCAACACCATGCTGACCTCGACGCACGGTACGCCGGTGCTGGTCAGCGATGTGGCCAGCGTCAACGTCAGTCATCTGCCGCGGCTGGGCATCGCCGGCCAGGACGCTGACGACGATATCGTGCAGGGCATCGTGCTGATGCGCCGCGGGGCGCAGAGCATTCCCACGATCCGCGCAGTCGAGCGCGAGGTCGATCGCATCAATGCGTCCGGCATACTGCCGCCGGGCGTGCGCATCGAGCGCATCTACGACCGCAGCGAGCTGATCGCTGTCACCACGCGCACGGTGCTGCACAACATGGTGCTCGGCATCGTACTGATCTTCTTCATCCAGTGGGCGTTCCTTGGCGATCTGCGCAGCGCGCTGATCGTCGCCACCACGATTCCCTTTGCGCTCTCGTTTGCGATCGGGCTGCTGGTCTTGAGTGGTGAGTCCGCCAACCTGCTGTCCGTGGGTGCGATCGACTTCGGGTTGATCGTCGATGCCTCGGTGATCATGGTCGAGAACATCTTCCGGCACCTCGCGGAGAGTCACGAGCAGCGCCGCGCCGGATCGCCGATGCTGCAGCGGGCACGACTGCGCTATGAATTCAGCGGCAAGTTCGCTGTCATCGCCAATGCGGCGACCGAAGTCAATCAGGCGATCCTGTTCGCCGCCGCGGTCATCGTCGCCGGTTTCGTACCGCTGTTCACACTCAGCGGCATCGAGGGACACATCTTCGGTCCAATGGCCCGGACCTACGGCTACGCCATCGTCGGCGGACTGATTGCCACCTTCACGATCTCCCCGGCCCTGAGCGCGCTGATGCTGCCAAATGCCATCCAGGAGCGTGAGACCTTCATCGTGCGCTGGCAGCGGCGGCTGTACGACGCGTCGATCGGCTATGCGCTCAAGCACCACACGGTGGTGCTGGTGGGGCTGGGCGCCCTGCTGCTGCTGTCGTGGTTGACGATGCGCGGGCTCGGCCTGGAGTTCCTGCCGAAGCTCGAGGAGGGGAACCTGTGGATCCGCGCCGAGATGCCGTCATCGATTTCACTCGAGGAAGGCAACGGTTACGTCAACCGCATGCGCGAGCGCATCGCCTCCTACCCGGAAGTCGAGACGGTCATCTCACAGCATGGCCGGCCGGATGACGGCACCGATGCGACCGGGTTCTTCAACGCCGAGTTCTTTGTACCGCTCAAGCGCGCCACGCTGTGGCCACGCGCGGTCACCAAGGAAAAGCTGACCGCGCAGATGAACTCTGATCTCTCGGAGCAGTTTCCGGGCGTGGACTTCAATTTCTCGCAGTACATTCAGGACAACGTCGAGGAGGCCGCGTCGGGCGTGAAGGGGGAGAATTCCGTCAAGGTCTATGGCAACGAGCTCGCGACGCTCGAGCGTACGGCCGAGCGCATCAAGGCGGTGCTCGCGAGCGTGCCGGGCGTCACCGATCTGGCGGTATTCAATTCATTGGGCCAGCCGACCGTCAATATCACGATCGATCGCGCCCGCGCCGCGCGCTACAACCTCGCACCCGGCGATGTGGACACCGCGATCCAGGCGGCGATCGGTGGCTCCAGTCCCGGCGACCTGTATGAGCAGGGCAGTGACCGGCACTTTCCGATCCTGGTGCGCTATGCGCCGCAGTTTCGCGACAGCATCGAGACGCTGCGACGGATCACGATACCGGCCACGGATGCGTCCACCAGTTCGATCATGCAGGTGCCGATCAGCGATCTGGCGCAGGTGCAACTGGTCTCCGGCGCCTCATTTATCTATCGCGAGAGCCAGCAGCGCTACATCCCGATCAAGTTCAGCGTCCGCGGGCGCGATCTGGGCAGCGCTGTGCTCGAGGCGCAGCGCAAGGTGGCCGAGCAGGTGACATTGCCCGGCGGCTACCGGCTCGAGTGGGTCGGGGAGTTCGGCAACCTGCAGGATGCGCTGCAACGGCTCGAGATCGTGGTGCCACTGAGTCTGCTGCTGATCGTGGTGCTGTTGTACTTCAAATTCGGCTCGCTGATCGACGTGGCACTCGCGGCGAGCGTCATCCCGATGGCCCTCATCGGCGGCATCTTCGCGCTGTTTCTGAGCGGCACTGCCTTCAGTGTGTCAGCCGCGATCGGCTTCGTTGCGCTGTTCGGCATTGCCACGATGGACGGCATCATCGTGCTGTCGTTCTATAACCAGCATGTCGATGCGGGTATGGACCGGATGAACGCCATGCTGCACACCTGCCGCACGCAGATGCGCCCGGTTGTGATGACCTGCATCGTCGCCTGCGTGGGACTGGTGCCGGCGGCATTCTCCACCGGCATCGGATCGCAGGTGCAGCGCCCGCTGGCGCTCGTGGTGGTCGGCGGCATGCTGCTCGCGCCGGCGCTGATCCTGATCGTGTTGCCGGTCCTCATCCTGATGTTTTCCCGACGACGGGCGCTGCAGGCGCTGCCGAACGGTGAGGCCGGATGAACCCACAGCCTCACCGGCGTGACGGGCTCGCACTGATCGTGGTGCTGCTGCTGGGTGGCTGCGCCGTGGGACCGAACTTCAAGCCGCCGCCCGCACCCGATGTCACGCAGTATGCCAGTGAGCCCGTCACCGATATCAGCGCCGCGCCCACGCCCGGCGGCGAGGCGCAGCACTTCAACACCGGACTGGAAATATCGCAGCAGTGGTGGCGAGCATTCGCCTCAGCGGATGTGGACCGCCTGGTCGGGCAGGCGCTGGCGGCCAACCCCGATCTGCAGGCCGCACAGGCCGCACTGCGCGCCGCGCTGGAGAACGTCGCAGCTCAGCGCGGCACGTTTTTTCCGACGCTCGCCGGCTCCTACGGCTATAGCAGGCAGCAGGATCCGGTCGCAACGCTGGCGCCGACGCTCAACTCGGGCATCCCGATCTTCAGTCTGAACACCGCCTCGCTCAATGTCGCCTACAGCGTCGATGTGTTCGGGCTGTATCGCCGGCAGGTGGAATCGCTCCAGGCCAGCGCGGATGCACAACGCTACCAGATGCAGGCCACCTATCTGACGCTGGTCTCCAACACGATCACTGCCGCGATCATGCAGGCCGCGGCGCACACCCAGCTGCAGGCGACCCGCGAGCTGATCCGCTCAGGGCGCGAATCGCTCGAGGTGCTGCAGCAGCAATACCGTCTGGGCGCGATCTCGATGTCGCAGGTGCGCGCACAGGAGGCCGCGTTGGCGCAGCAGGAGGCGCTGTTGCCGGCGCTGGCGCAGCTGCAGAGCGCCCAGCACGATCTGCTGGCGCAGTTGACCGGAAAGTTCCCGAGTCAGTTGCCGCTGGACGAACTGGATCTGTCGATGCTCAGCCTGCCGCAGGAGCTGCCACTGACGCTGCCGGCTAAGCTGGTCGGGCAGCGGCCCGACATCCGCGAAGCCCAGGCGCAGCTGCACGCGGCCACGGCCGATGTGGGTGTGGCCATCGCCAACATGCTGCCGGATATTTCGCTCAGTGCCGGTCTCGGCAGTACCGCGGTGGCGCTGTCGCAGCTCAATCAGCCGGGCACGCGTTTCTGGAACTACGGGGCATCGCTCAGTCAGACCCTGTTTGCCGGCGGCGCGCTGCTGCACAAGAAGCGCGCGGCGGTGGCGCTGATGGATCAGGCCGGCGCGCAGTATCGCAGCACCGTGCTGCAGGCATTCCGGCAGGTGGCCGATACGCTGGCGGCGCTGCAGGCCGATGCGCTGACGCTGCAAGCGCAGGCGCGCGCCGAGCGCGCGGCGGCCGATTCCCTGGGGCTCGTCAAACAAAACCTGCAGCTCGGATCGGCCAGCTATCTGGATCTGCTGACCGCGCAGGGTCTGTACAGCCAAGCGGTCGTGGCGCTGGCACAGGCGCGCGCGGCACGCCTGACGGACACCGTGGCTCTGTTCCAGGCGCTCGGCGGCGCATGGTGGAAGCCCATGCCGTAGCCCTGTATGGTTGCGCCGATGAGTTGGCAGAAACGGCGTATCGCGCGCGATCAACGATTGAGCAGCGCACGCGCAATCGCAAAAGGAAAAATCGTCAGCGCCAGCGATGCCACCTCTCTGCTCGAGGCCGTCGTGCGCCCGGGCGATCGGGTGTGCCTGGAGGGCGACAACCAGAAGCAGGCCGACACGCTGGCGAAGGCGCTCGCGGCCTGCGATCCGGCCAAGCTGCATGATCTGCACATGCTGCAGTCGGGCATCATGCTGCCCTCGCATCTGGATGTGTTCGAGCGTCGCATCGCGCGCCGGCTGGACTACTCCTATTCCGGGCCGCAGAGCGCGCGCATCGCGCGGATGCTGTATGCCGGCCAGATCGAACTCGGGGCCGTGCATACCTATCTGGAACTGTTCGCCCGCTACTTCATCGATCTGACGCCGGATGTCGCGCTGATTGCTGCGGTCAGTGCCGACCGCGAAGGCAATCTGTATACCGGCGCGAACACCGAGGATACCCCGACGATCGTCGAGGCCACGGCCTTTCACGATGGCATCGTGATTGCGCAGGTCAATGAAATTCTCGAACGCGTCCCACGGGTGGACATCCCCGGCGACCGCGTGCATTTCATCACGCGCTCGCCCAATCCGTTCTTCGTCGAGCCGCTGTTCACCCGCGATCCGGCTGCGATCACCGAGAGCCAGATCCTGATGGCGATGATGGCGATCAAGGGCATCTACGCCGAATACGGCGTCGAGCGATTGAACCACGGCATCGGCTTCGGCACCGCCGCGATCGAGCTGATTTTACCGACCTATGGTGAAGCGCTGGGTCTGAAGGGAAAGATCGCGCGTCGCTGGGCGCTCAATCCGCATCCGACCCTGATTCCGGCGATCGAGTCCGGCTGGGTGCAGCAGATCCACTGCTTCGGTTCCGAAGTCGGCATGGACGCGTATATCGCGGCGCGTCCGGATGTGTTCTTCACCGGCGCCGACGGTTCGCTGCGCTCCAACCGCG
>DATMRM010000075.1:0-3094 GCA_035566155.1 Steroidobacteraceae bacterium
CGGGCCTTTCTTCATGCGTCATTCCGGGCTGGCGATCAGCCGCGGGGATGATGCTTGGAGTGCACGTCCTTGAGACGTTCGCGCGCCACATGGGTGTAGATCTGCGTGGTGGACACGTCGCTGTGGCCCAGCAGCATCTGCACCACGCGCAGATCGGCGCCATGGTTCAGCAGATGCGTCGCAAACGCATGCCGCAGCGTATGTGGCGAGAGCTCACGGTCCACTCCGGCCTTACGGGCATAACGCTTGATGATGTGCCAGAAGGCCTGGCGAGTCATGCGATCGCCGCGACGGGTCGGGAACAGGAAATCGGTACTTCGGTCCAACAGAATGTCGTTGCGTGCACCGCCGATGAAGGCCTTCATCCAGCGCACGGCTTCTTCGCCCAGCGGGATGAGCCGCTCGCGGTTGCCTTTGCCCAGCACGCGCACCACGCCCTGATTCAGGTTGATCTGGCCGAGCTTGAGGCTGACCAGTTCCGAGACCCGCAAGCCGGTGGCGTACAACACTTCCAGCATGGTGCGGTCCCGGTAGCCGAGCGGGTCGGCAACGGCCGGCGCACCCAGCAACGATTCGACTTCTGCCTCGCTCAGCGAGCGGGGCAGCGAGCGCCCGATCTTGGGCATCGCAATCTGTGCGGTCGGATCTTCGCGTACGATGCCTTCACGCACCAGGTAACGGAAGAATCGGCGGAATGAGGATAGCTGACGCGCGGTCGAACGCGGACGCGAACCGCCCTTGACGCGCGCGGCAATGAAGTCCATGAGCTCGGCGCGACCGCAGTGCGCGAGTGTCAGTGGCCGTTCGCTGAGCCATCGGTGTAGCGCGACCAAGTCCGCGCGATATGCCGCCAACGTGTTCGACGACAGGCCCCGCTCCATCCATACCGCGTCGAGAAAACGCGCAATGAGCGGATCCGTCGTGTCAGTTGTGGCCTTCTCCACTGTCGCTGTAGCCTGATTAGTCAATGCACTGCCCTAATGGTTCATCTGGCTGCAGCAGTATGCTGAGCATAGGCTGCTGTTCGGTGTGATGATCCTCACAGCCGGACATGACCGTTAACATAAAGAGAACTGCATCACACACAAGGCCATGACGAATGCGAACTCGGCCGCCCATCCGGACCCGGCGGACACCCAAAAACTAACTCTCAAGCGCCTGGCGTACGGAGTTTATGCCTGGATTGAATTCACCCTGATGGCTCTGCTGGGGGTGTCGATCCTGCTTATTCTGCCCGGACTCATGCGGCGGCGGCGATTTGTGCGCCGGCTCGCTCGCTTCGCGCTGCGCCTGGCAGGCATGCCCCTGACGCTGACGGGAGCCGTCGATCTGCCAACCCCCTGCATCCTGGTGGCCAACCATTGCAGCTACATCGACGGTGTCGTCCTGACCGCCACCTTACCGCCCAGTTTCAGCTTCGTGATCAAGCGGGAAATGTCGCACTTTCCGCTGGCCGGAACGCTGCTGCGCCGGATCGGCTCGGAGTTCGTCGAGCGCCGCGATCGCAGGGTCGGTGCGCGCGATACGCGCCGTCTGCTGCGCAGCGCCGCGAGCGGCAACGCTCTGGCCTTCTTCCCGGAGGGCACCTTCAGCGAGGAGGTCGGCCTGCTGAAATTTCACATCGGGGCGTTCGCCGCCGCCGCGCGCGCGCGCTTGCCGGTCGTGCCCGTGGTCATCCGCGGTACCCGGCGCAGTCTCCCGGCCGGCAGCGCCTGGCCCAATCCGGGCCGCATTCACGTCGAAATCCTGGGGGTGGTGCCGGCCATGCAATCCGGTGAATCGGCCGAGGACGGCGATCTCGCCATCCGGCTGCGCGATATGGCCAGGGGCCGGATCCTGAGCGCGCTGAACGAGCCCGATCTCGCGACTGGCCAGGCATGAGCCAGGGGCTTCGCGAGCGCTATGAGCGCGAGCTCGCCGCGCGACACTACGCGCCCGACCCGGCCCAGTGCGCGGTGGTAGACCGGCTGGATGCGCTGCGCACCCGGCTGCTGGCCGAGAATCAGCCGGGTCTGATCGGCCGCTGGTGGCAGCGAATCCGGCCGCGACACAACGGCGCGCGCGACACCCGCGGAATCTATCTGTGGGGCGGCGTCGGCCGTGGAAAGACCTGGCTGATGGACCTGTTCTACGCCAGTGTGCCGATCCGCACCCGCCGCCGCAGTCACTTTCATCATTTCATGCGCGACATCCACGCCCAGCTTCGGACGCTGCGCGGGCGTGCCGATCCGCTGGAATTGGCCGCGCGCCGCATGGCGCGCGGCACCCGCTTGTTGTGCCTGGATGAGCTGTTTGTCAGCGATATCGCCGATGCCATGCTGCTGGGAGGCCTGTTCGAGGCGCTCTTGCGCTATGGGGTGATGCTGGTGATCACATCCAACTCGCCGCCGGGCGAGCTGTACCGCGACGGGCTGCAGCGCGCCCGGTTCCTGCCGGCGATCGATCTGCTGGAGCGGGAGCTGGAGGTGATCGGCCTGGAAGGTGCGGTGGACTACCGCCTGCGCCAGCTTCGGCGGCAACCGATCTACCTGGACAGCCACGCCCCCACGACCGCCACGCAGCTACAAAACTTATTTGAGCAGCTCGCACCCGAACATGGGGATGCCGGCACTAACCTGAAGGTCAGCGGGCGTTCTTTGCATGCGCTGCGCCGGCGGGGCGATGTGGTCTGGTTCAATTTCGTCACGCTGTGTGAGGGGCCTCGTAGTCAGGAAGACTATGTCGAGATCGCGCAAGAGTATCGCACCGTATTACTGTCGGATGTGCCGATGTTTTCCAGACCGCAGCAGGATGATGCGGCCCGTCGATTCATCGCACTGCTGGACGAATTTTATGACCAGGGGGTCAAGTTGATTCTGTCGGCCGAAGCTGCACCGGAAGGGCTCTACCGCGCGGAACGCCTGCAGTTCGAGTTCAGGCGTGCCGCAAGTCGGCTGGTGGAAATGCAAACTGAAGACTATCTGGCACGACCTCATCGTACCTAACCCAACATCCTAATTGACATGGCTACAAATCCATCATTCATGCAAGGTCCATTGGAACTGCGGGTGGCCGAGATCGAAGGCGCCATCGCACAGATTGCCGGTCGCTTTCC
>DATMRM010000076.1:0-11502 GCA_035566155.1 Steroidobacteraceae bacterium
ATCTGTTCGTGACCAACACCAAGATCCTGGCCGAAGGCATTTCGAAAGGCATCGCCAATGCGATTCTGATCAAACTGAATCAGATCGGTACGCTCACTGAAACACTGGCGGCGATCGACATGGCCGAGAAGGCGCGCTACGCCTCGATCGTCTCGCACCGTTCAGGCGAGACCGAAGACTGCACCATTGCCGACGTCGCAGTGGCAACCGCCGCCACCCAGATCAAGACCGGCTCGATGTCGCGCTCGGATCGCGTCGCCAAGTACAACCAATTGCTGCGCATCGAGGAGCAGCTCGGCGGGAAACCGCGCTATGCGGGACGCGAGGCATTTCCTGTCGTGCTAACCTAACGCCGCCATGAAATGGCTGCTCGTTGCTCTAGCGGTCGCGTTACTGTTGTTGCAGTACAGGATGTTTCTGTCGAACGACGGCATCCAGGAAGTGTTGCGCCTGCAGGACGCGGTCGAAGCACAGAAGGCGCAGAACGCGCGGCTCGCCGAGCGCAACCGTCAGCTCGCCGCGGAGGTGCATGACCTGAAGCAGGGCTACGCGGCGCTCGAGGAGCGAGCGCGCACCGAACTCGGCATGATTGCCGGCAATGAATCATTCTATCAGGTGGTGCCGCAGAAGGCGGGCACGGGGCCCGCGCCTGCACCGCACCCGCCGCCGCGCGACGTGCAGCGAACCGCCCTGGCTCGCTAGGAGGCTGTCTGAGTAATCCACGTGGCCGCGACCGCGGCAGATTTTGCTTCAGGCTAGGCGGAGCCGACGCAGTTGGGTTCAGACCCAATAAGGAGGCGACAACGCCGCCTGAAGCAAAATCCGCCCGATCCCGCAGGGTTGGCTCTGGCAAGGGCGTCTGCGGCGTTGCTTGGCTTGCCCATCGTGTCGACTATGGGCTGCGCCGCGCGCCTAGCATCCGCCTCTTGCCAGAGCCAACGCGGCTCACGCGGATTACTCAGACAGCCTGCTAATGCGCTACTGGCTTGTGATGCCTGCCGCGGGTGCCGGTCGCCGCTTTGGCAGCGCCAAGCAATATGCTCCGCTGCGCGAGCGAACGGTGCTCGAGGTTTCACTGCAGCCTTTCCTCGATGACGCGCAATGTGCCGGCGGTAGCCTGGTGCTCGCTGCCGACGATCCGCAGCGTGAGCGCTTGCAGCGGGTGCTGCCCGGAAAAATGCAGCTCATTGACGGGGGCGAGGAACGAGTGCATTCGGTGCGCAATGGCTTGCAGGCGCTTAGCCAGCGAGCGGCAGCGCAGGATTGGGTGTTGGTGCATGATGCCGCCCGACCGATGCTCAGCGCCGGCGATCTGGCGGCACTGCTGCAGCAGGGGGGTGCCGACGCGGTCGGAGCGCTGCTCGCCGTGCCGGTGGCCGATACCGTCAAGCGCGCGCGCAGCGGGCAGACGGCGGTGCCCTCCGGCGCTGTGCGCTGTGAAACGACGATGGCGCGTGAGGGGCTGTGGCTGGCGCAAACGCCACAGATGTTTCGATTCGCGCCGTTGTGCGAGGCACTGGAACGGGCGCTGAGCGTTGGACGCCGGCCCACGGATGAAGCGCAGGCGATGGAATGGCAGGGACATGCCGCGCTGCTGGTGGCTTCCCGTGATCCCAACCTCAAGGTCACGACCAGGGCGGACTTGATGCTCGCCGAGGCGATTCTGCAACAGAGGGCTACCTAAATGAGAGTCGGATCAGGGATAGATGTGCATGCCTTCGGGCCCGGCGACTCGGTGGTACTGGGTGGGGTACGCATCGCGCACACGCGCGGTGTGCTTGCGCATTCGGATGGTGACGTGCTGCTGCACGCACTGGTCGATGCGCTGCTCGGTGCGGCCGCACTGGGCGACATCGGACAGCATTTCCCGGACAGCGATCCGCAGTGGAAGGGCGCTCACAGCCAGCGCTTCGTGCTCGCTGCCGTCGATATGCTCAGTCGGCGAAGTCTGCGGGTGGTGAATGCGGACCTCACACTGGTGGCGCAGGCGCCGAAGATCAGTCTGTGGCGAGACGAAATCCGTCGCAGTATCGCGTTGATGCTCGCCCTGCCAGAGGCCTGCGTGAATCTGAAAGCCACTACCACCGAACATCTCGGCTTCATCGGCCGCAATGAGGGACTCATGGCGCTGGCTACCGTGCTGATCGACGATGTCAAAGCCGACTGATCAGTACCAGTGTCGCTCCCGTGCCGCCCGCTACCGGTCGGGCCGATGCGAATGCAAGCACCGGATCAGACCGGCGCAACAGCTCATTGACGGTGTTCTTCAGTACCGGGCCGCGGTTACCCGAGCGCAATCCCTTGCCATGAATGATGCGCACACAGCGCAAACCGTTGACGCGCGCGGCCCGCAGAAAATCTCCAAGCTGCGCCGAGGCTTCCGACACGGTCATGCCATGAAGGTCGATCTCAGCTTCGATGCGGTATTGGCCGCGCCGCAATCGGCGCAGCACGGTCTGCGGAACGCCGGCACGCCGGAAAATCAGCTCATCCCCCGGCTGCACCTCATACAGATCGGCGCCGATGCCGAGGCTTTCGCGCAGGACCGCCGCCCGTTCGGCGCGCGCGAAGGTTGCCCGGCCGCGGCCTTTGCGGTGCGTCGGCAGTGCCCGCTGTGAGCGTTTCAGCGGTACCACATCCCGCATGGCGCGCCGGAACAGCGTGCGATCGTCTTCCTCGGGTTCGTCGTCTTCCGCAATCACTATTGCAGTATATTGGCGAGCCTCATGGGCATTGGCCGTTTCGATAAATGTCCGTGAAAATACTCGTCACCAACGATGACGGCTATCGAGCCGAAGGGATCACGCAGCTACGCGCCGCGATGTCCACGCTGGGTGAGGTGACGGTGGTCGCCCCGGACCGCAATCGCAGCGGTGCCGGCAATTCGCTGACGCTGGAAGTGCCTCTGCGGCTGTCGGAGTCCGAGCCCGGCGTGCATTACGTGGCCGGCAGTCCGACCGATTGCGTGCACCTGGCGATCTCCGGCGTGTTCGACTTTGAATTCGACATGGTGGCCTCGGGGATCAACGACGGCCCGAATCTGGGGGACGACGTCCTGTATTCCGGCACGGTGGCCGGCGCCATCGAGGGACGTTTCCTGGGACTGCCGACCATCGCGGTCTCCCTGTGCACCCGCGCTGGCGGTCCACGACACTTCGACACCGCGGCGCGGGTGGCGCGCAGGCTGGTGGAGGCGCTGCTGGCGCGGCCGCTCGATGCCGCGCTGATCCTCAACGTCAATGTGCCGGACAGGGCGTACGCCGAGCTGGCCGGATTTGCCAGCACGCGCCTGGGCTATCGCCATCGCTCCGAGCGCGTGGTGCCGGCGCACGATCCGCGAGGTCGCCCGGTCTACTGGATCGGCGCAGCCGGGGCGAGTGCCGATGCCGGTGCCGGCACCGATTTCATGGCCGTGGCGCAGGGCTTCGTGTCCGTCACGCCGCTGTCGATCGATCTCACCCGGCATGCCGCGCTGCCGGTCGTGTCGCAATGGCTGGCGGCGTTGTGACCCCGACATGATCAGCGACGTGCGCCTTGCCGGCATTGGGATGACCTCGGCGCGCACCCGCGACCGACTCGTGCAGCGCCTGCGCGATCAGGGGATTAGCAACCTGGCGGTGCTGGATCGCGTGCGCAATGTTCCGCGTCACATCTTCGTCGATGAGGCCATCGCCAGCCGGGCCTACGAGGACACGGCATTGCCGATAGGGTTTGGTCAGACGATCTCGCAGCCCTACATCGTGGCGCGTATGACCGAGGCGCTGCTGGAAGGTGGGCCTCTGGGCAAGGTGCTGGAGATCGGAACCGGATGCGGCTATCAGACCGCGGTGCTCGCACCGCTGGTAGGCCGTATATTTTCCGTCGAGCGCATCGAAGCCCTGTTCAAGCGCGCGCGTGCGCGACTGAAGGAACTCGATATTCGCAATGCGCGCCTGAAGCATGGCGATGGCATCAAGGGCTGGAAGACCCAGGCGCCGTTCGACGGCGTTCTGATCGCAGCCGCGCCGCTGACGATCCCCGAAGGGTTGGTCGAGCAACTCGCCATCGGCGGGCGACTGGTGGTGCCGGTGGGGCCGGAAGGGGAGCAGAAGCTCATGCGGCTCACACGACGAGAGCAGGGCGTTGAACGGCGGGTACTTGGGTCTGTCTCCTTCGTGCCCATGTTAGGAGGTGTCACGTAATGGTGCTCTAGAGTACCTTAAGTGTTAGTCGTAAAATATTGATATTAATCATTGAATATTGGCGCACTTGTAAAATCAATGCGCTGCAGATTAAGATGAATTCACTGTCTGCGGTAAGCGACATAAGTCAAATGCCTGGGAGGCGGACGCGAAGAAGGCACAGGGAAAAAAAGGGGAAGACCGGATAAAACAAAAATAAAAACCAAGTCTAATTACGAGAAAAATAAGGTTTAGCGCGGATACAGTTGCTCGGATCCTGTCAGCTTCGAGCGATTGGGGTAGTTGATCGATCTTCTCTCTCTGTGCCTTCTTCGGGTGCGCTTTAAGGGAACAATCCCGCAACCACCGCACGCTGCTCACTGGCGAGGATGTTGTAAGTTCGACATGCCGCGCCTAAGTTCATAGTTTCCAAAGCAATTCCCTTCGAATGACACCATGCGCGGATCGCTGCCGGCGGCCACTGTGCGGCCGCATCCGTTCCCAGCAGTACGATGTTCGCGGGCATCGTCAGCAGCATTGCAAACTGCGGTTCCGTCAGTTCGTCGACTGAGGTCGCACTCCACTCGGTAAGCAGACCGTGCGGAGCGATCACACACGGCCCTCGCAGCTCCTGCGCCCCGACCGTGATGACACCCTCGCCGTAGCTGCGGACCAGGTGGATGCTCGGGTCGGATTCGAGTGCGAGACGCATGATCAGTACGATACGCCATCGTGATTGAATTGGTGCTCGTAGTGACCGACTACGCGCCGCCCGAGGAGCGCTCCTCGGGCGCGCAGCGTCCACGTCTGCCCCTGCTCGAGAGGCTGCTGTCGCGAGCGAGATCCTCGGCGCTGGGCGCCGACTGGCGTGGCTGGCTGGCTGCCAGCGCGGCACCGGCTGGACTGGCCGGATTCAGTCCGGCAGCGATCGCTGGCGCCTCGTTTCGGGGTTCGGGCGTACCGAAGCCGGAGAGCACGGGCTATTGGCTGGCAACCCCGGTGCACTTCTTTGCCGGACTGGACAGTGTGCATCTTCACCCCGAGGGACTGTTGTCGCTCACCGCCGAGGAGCAGGCACACCTGGTGAGGGATTTCGGACGGGTGTTTGCCGACTCGCCGTGGCGACTGGAAGCGATTGGCCATCGTGAGCTGCTGTTGTCGGGGCCACCGCTTCAGGCCGACGGCGCCGATCCCGCCCGATCACTGGGCGACGATCCGAGTGCGGGACTAGCGCGCGGCGATGGCGCGCCCGCTCTGCGGCGTCTGGGATCGGAAATCGAAATGTGGTTGTACGAGCATCCGGTCAATGCGGCACGTTTGTCGCGGCACGAATTGCCCGTGACCGCGCTGTGGCTGTGGGGCGGTCAGCCGCCGGCGCTGCCCGCTGGCGTGGGGCGGCTCGTCAATCCGCAACTCTTCGGCGTGGACATCTACGCGCAAAGTCTCTGGCAATTGCAGGGGTTGCGCGCTCTGGCACTATCAGCGGCTTCGCGGGCGATTGGGCCCGAGCCGATGTCGCTGTCCTGCGATAGCGTGGTGCTCTTGACGAACGGACTTCAGGAATTGGAACAGCACTGGTTACCGGGTGCACAGAGGGCGCTGCGTCAGCGACGACTGTCGGCGTTGCATCTGATCCTGGGAGAACATCTGTTCCGTCTGTCGTCGCTGCACTGGCTGCGGTTCTGGCGTTCCCCGATTCCTTGGTGGGAGGCGCTGGTTTGAGCCTCACGATTGCACGGCGCGCGCTGTCGGCATCGCCTTGCGCATTCGATGCTCCCATGCACCCGGTTCTGCAACGCGTGTACGCGGCGCGGGGCGTGCACGCGACGGCGGAACTGAGTGCGTCGATCCGCGGGCTGCTGCCGATCGGAACACTCGCCTCGGTCGAGGCGGCAGCGCAACTCCTGTGGGATCACCGGCAGCAGGGTGGGCTGGTGCTGATCATCGGCGACTTCGATGCCGACGGGGCTACCAGCACGGCGCTGCTGGTGCGCGCGTTGCGCAGCTGGGGGTTTGGCGCCGTGGATTTTCTGGTGCCCAATCGCTTCGAGTTCGGCTATGGATTGACTGCGGAGATCGTGGCGCTCGCCCAGCAGCGACAGCCGTCGCTGATCGTCACGGTAGACAACGGGATCGCCAGTAATGCCGGGGTTGCCGCTGCGCGCGCGGCCGGGATCGACGTGCTGATCACCGATCACCATCTGGCAGGCGCGGAGCTTCCGCAGGCAAACGTGATCGTCAATCCCAACTTGCCCGGCAGTTCCTTCGCCAGCCGTGCGCTGGCGGGCGTAGGGGTGGCCTTTTATGTCGCCGCGGCGCTGCGTCGTCTGCTGGAGCAGCACGCCGCATTGCCGGCCGGCGCGCTGGCCACGGTCGAGCTGCTCGACCTGGTGGCACTGGGCACCGTCGCCGACGTCGTATCCTTCGATGCCAACAATCGCATCCTGGTCTCTCAAGGGCTGGCGCGCATTCGCGCTGGCCGCTGCGTGCCGGGAATCAGCGCCTTGCTGAAGCTGGCCGAGCGCAGCCAGGGCACATTGATCGCCTCGGATCTGGCTTTTGCCGTGGCGCCGCGGCTGAATGCGGCCGGTCGTCTCTCGGACATGTCGATCGGTATTCGCTGTCTGCTGGCCCAGGAAGAGAAGCAGGCGCTGATGCTGGCGCAGGAGCTGGACTCGCTCAACGCCGAGCGACGTCAGATCGAAGCCAAGATGCAGACCGAGGCGTTGCAGGCGATCCGTGTATTGCGCGATCCCGGCAGCGGGGTTACGCGCGCCGGTGTATGCCTGTACGACGCTGATTGGCACCAGGGAGTGGTCGGTCTGGTAGCCAGCCGTGTGAAGGAACGGCTGCGCCGGCCGGTCATCGCTTTCGCAAGAGTGGACGCGCTGACGCTGCGCGGCTCAGCGCGCTCGATTCCAGGCATCCACGTCCGAGACGTGCTCGACACGATCGCGGTACGCGATGCGCGTCTTATTCAGAAGTTCGGCGGACATGCGATGGCCGCTGGTGTGACGCTGGAGGCGCAGTACCTGGATCGCTTCGCGCAGGCCTTCGACGCTGAATGTGGTCGCGCCCTCGCGCGGCTGGGCTCGCCCGATGTGATCGAGACCGACGGTGAGCTGACCCTGGAAGAGATCGCGCTGACGACCGCGCTCGCGCTGCGTGCCGGAGGTCCGTGGGGGCCGGGCTTCCCCGAGCCGCGTTTCGACGGGGTATTCAACATTTGCTCATCGCGCATGGTTGGCGAGCGGCATCTGAAACTTGGATTGAATGCACCCGAAGGGCGCGGTCAGTTTGATGCCATTGCCTTCAACTACGCCGAGGCGAACAGTGCGCCGGTGCTTCCGCTCAACGGCCCAGCCCGGCTGGTCTATCGGCTGGAGACCAACGAATACCAGGGCGAGCAACGCCTGCAATTCGTGATCGAGCACCTTCTGCCCGTCTAAAGCGGGCTGCGGCCTGTTAGAATTGATGGATGGAAGTCAGTCAGCTCAAACGCTTGCTCAAAGATCTCGAGGAACGCCTTGTCTCCTTGAGGGGGTTTCTTTGAGTACGACCGCAAGAAAGAACGTCTAGAAGAAGTCAGCCGCGAATTGGAGGATCCCGCCGTCTGGAGTTCGCAGGAGCGCGCTCAGGAGCTGGGTCGTGAGCGCGCGCGACTGGTCGCGGACCTCGAAGCGATGGACGGTATCAGCACCGCGGTCAGCGATGCGGCCGAACTGCTGGAACTGGCCGAAAGCGAGAACGATGAGTCGGCGGCACGCGAGATCGAGCGCGAGGCCAGTGCCCTCGAAGCCGGGGTGCGCAAGCTGGAATTCAAGCGCATGTTCCGCGGCGAGATGGATTCGCATAGCGCCTTCCTGGATATTCAGGCCGGCGCGGGCGGCACGGAAGCGCAGGACTGGGCGCAGATGCTGCTGCGGATGTATTTGCGCTGGGGCGCGGCACACGGATTCGGCTGCGAAGTGATTGATTCCAGTCCGGGCGAAGTCGCAGGCATGAAGAGCGCGACGATCGAGGTTCAGGGCGAATATGCTTACGGTTGGCTGCGCACCGAAACCGGCGTGCACCGTCTGGTGCGCAAGTCGCCGTTTGATTCCGGCAATCGGCGGCATACTTCGTTTGCGTCGGTGTTTGTGTCGCCGGAGGTGGACGATGACATCGACATCGACATCAATCCGGCCGATGTCAAGATGGATGTCTACCGCTCCAGTGGCGCTGGCGGCCAGCACGTCAACAAGACCGAGTCCGCAGTGCGCCTGACGCATGAGCCGAGCGGTATTGTGGTTGCCTGCCAGAACGAGCGCAGCCAGCACAAGAACCGCTCCACGGCTATGAAAATGCTGAAGGCCAAGCTCTACGAACTGGAAGTCAACAAGCGCAACGCCGCGGCGCGCGTGCTGGAAGACTCCAAATCGGATGTCAGCTGGGGACACCAGATCCGCTCCTATGTGCTCGATCAATCGCGCATCAAGGATCTGCGTACTGCGGTTGAGGTCGGCAACACCGCGGCGGTACTGGATGGCGATCTTGATCAATTTCTCGAAGCGAGCCTGAAGGCGGGACTGTGAAGGACGACCACCACGGCGGCGAAGCCCCGGACGAGCATCGGCTGATTGCCGAACGACGCGCCAAGCTGGCTGCCTGGCGCGAACGCGGCCATGCCTATCCGAACGATTTCCGGCGTGATGCGCTGGCCGCTCAGTTGCTGGGTGCGTACCACGAGCGCGACGCGGCCTGGCTGGAAGCCAATCCGGTGCGTGTGCACGTCGGTGGGCGCATGATGGTCAAGCGTACGATGGGCAAGGCCAGTTTCGCCAAGATTGCCGATCGAAGTGGCCAGATCCAGTTATTCCTGCAGCAGGCCACGCTCGGTCCTGTTTATGACGAGTTCAAGGGCTTCGACGTGGGCGACTTCGTGGGCGCTGAGGGGGTGCTATTTCGCACGCGCACCGACGAGCTGTCGGTGCGGGTGGAGAAGCTGGTGCTCCTGGCCAAGGCGTTGCAACCGCTGCCCGACAAGTGGCACGGGTTGACCGATACCGAGCTGCGCTACCGCCGTCGCTACGTGGATCTGGTGATGAACGACGCCAGCCGCCAAGTGTTCCGGACGCGCACCCGCATCCTGCGCTACCTGCGCGACTATCTGGATGCGCTCGACTTCATGGAAGTCGAGACGCCGATGATGCAACCGATACCGGGCGGGGCGGCGGCGCGCCCATTCCGCACGCACCACAATGCCCTCGATCAGGATATGTATCTGCGCATTGCGCCGGAGCTGTATCTGAAGCGGCTGATCGTCGGTGGCTTCGAGCGCGTCTACGAGATCAACCGCAATTTTCGTAACGAGGGACTGTCCACACAGCACAATCCCGAGTTCACGATGCTGGAGCTCTATTGGGCTTACACCGACTATCATGAGCTGATGGAGTTGATCGAACGGCTGCTGCACGGTCTGGCCGACTCGCTGTTCGCTTCACGGCTGATCACCTACCAGGGCAAGCAATACGATCTCGGCTCGCCCTTCCGCCGCGTGACGGTCGAGGAAATGATCCTGGAACACAATCCGGTGCTGGAGCGCTCGCACCTGCGTGACGTGCCGTATCTGCGCGCGGCCTGCGATCGCCTTGGTATTGCCTATAAAGAGAGTGACGGGGCTGGAAAGCTGCAGATCGAAATCTTTGAAAAGACCGGTGAACACACGCTCTCGGATCCGACCTTCGTCTATGCCTATCCGGCCGAGGTCTCGCCGTTGTCTCGGCGCAATGACGCGGATGCATTTCTCACCGATCGCTTCGAGTTTTTTCTGGCCGGGCGGGAACTGGCGAACGGCTTCTCCGAACTCAATGATCCGGAGGATCAGGCAGAGCGCTTTCGCGAGCAGACCGAGCGCAAGGACTCGGGTGACGATGAGGCCATGCACTACGACGCAGACTATGTCCGCGCGCTCGAATACGGCATGCCGCCGACGGCGGGTCTGGGGGTTGGGGTGGATCGGCTGGTGATGTTCTTCACCGACTCACCTTCGATTCGCGACGTGCTGCTGTTTCCGCACCTGCGTGCGGAAGGCTAAGGCTGTCAGCCCAGTGGATTCGGCTTCGCGTCCGATCGGAGTCTTCGATTCTGGGATCGGCGGGCTGACGGTGCTGTCGGCGCTGTGCGCCGAACTGCCGCACGAGCAGTTCATCTATCTGGGTGACACCGCGCGCCTGCCTTATGGAACCAAGAGCGCGGCGACGATCGAGCGCTACGCATTGCAGGTCGCCGACCTGCTGGTGGCGCGGGGAGTGAAGGCCCTGATCGTCGCCTGTAACACCGCCTCAGCGACCGCGCTGCCCGCAATCCGCGAACGCTACGCGCAAATGCCGCTGATCGGTGTGGTCGAACCCGGCGCAGCGGCCGCCATTGCCACGTCACGCAACGGTCGTATCGCCGTGATCGCAACCGAGGCGACCGTGCGCGGTGGCGCCTATCAGCGTGCCATCGCGCAACGGGCTCCGGCGGCCAGCGTGAGTGCCGTCGCATGCCAACTGTTGGTGGCGCTGGCCGAGGAGGGCTGGACCGAGGGCGTGGTCGCACGTGCGACCGCCGCGCAATATCTGGCGCCGTTGTTCAGTGCGCAGCGCACGTCCCGTCCCGATACCCTGGTGCTCGGCTGCACTCATTTCCCGATGCTGCGGACCGTGATCGGTGAGACGGTCGGTGCTCAGGTCGAGATCGTGGATTCAGCGGCGACCACCGCGCGCGCGGCCCGAGAGCTGCTTCAGCGCGAGCGACTGCTGCGGCCAAAGCCGGACGCCCCTGCTGGCAATCCGCTGCTGCTCGCGACCGATGGCGTGCAACGCTTTGCGAGCGTTGGCAGCCGCTTCCTCGGCAAGCCGATCGCGGCGGCCGAGGTCGAGCTGGTGGACATTTCCTAAGAATGCTCCCGAGCGCTACGGCAACTCAGCCGAGAGGGTCAGATTAGGGTCGGAACCGGGTAGGCGCGGATCAGCTCCCGCACACTATCCAGCACAGCTCGCGCATCCGCCGCAGTCGCCGACGCGCGCAGCACGCGATCGATGAGAAGCGCTGCCTGTTGCATCTGCGACTCCTTCATCCCGCGCGTGGTGGCGGCGGGCGTACCGAGTCGGATGCCGCTGGTACGCATGGGCGGAAGGGTATCGTCCGGGATGACCTGTTTGTTGCAAACGATGCCCGCGGCCTCAAGCCGCGTTTGCGCTTCGGCTCCGGTCAAACCATAGGATTTCATCACATCGACAACCATCAGGTGATTCTCGGTGCCGCCGGTAATGAGTGTCGCGCCCAGACCCAGCAGTGCGCGCGCCAGGGCACTCGC